>SLIS01000152.1 GCA_007135505.1 Halovivax sp. | reverse complement strand
CGGCCGTATGACAGAGTACACCGTCGAATTCGTCGGGACGGGCGAGACCATCACCTGCTCGGAGAAAGAAACCATTCTCAGTCGCTGTCTCGAGGAGGGAATCGCCCAGGAGTACTCCTGCCGCGTCGGGATGTGTCTGGCCTGCTCGGCGGAGATTCTCGAGGGCGACGTCACCCAGCCCGCCGCCCGCGGACTCACCGAGGCGGAAGCCGAGCGGTACGCACTCACCTGTATGGCCCGGCCGCAGTCGGATCTGAAACTCGAGCGTGGAAAGTACCCCCCGAGCATCGAGGCCGACCTCGAGGCGAGCGACGAGGCGGGCGCGACGGCCGACGACTGAGACGGACTCCTGTCCGTCAGTTCCGGCACACCAGAGACCGCACTACGGATGCACCGGTCCTCGGTACAGCAGGCCGTCTGAGCGGAACCGACGGCGTCACTCGTTCTCGCGGTGAGTAGCCGGCCATGAAGCGACGCGGTCGTGCGTGTCCGATACACGACCGCGCCACATGTTACCGCCGGCCACACCTTTCAGGGGCTATGACCCGACGCCTCTCCAGACGCGCTGCGCTCTCGACCGTAGCGGTGGCCCTTGCCGGCTGTCTCGGACGGGGCGGTGAGACGGGCGCGTACGACGGAGACGGTGGCAGCAGAGCGACGGCCAATGGGATGGACGCCACGCCGGACGATGCAGCGCTCGAGGCGGCCCCGATGCCGATCGCGGACGACCAGTTGCCCGTCGAGTACGCCCTCGAGTCGCTGCGCGAGGCGACGGTTCGAAACGTCGTCCCACAGGACGGGATTCCGGCGATCGACGACCCCGTCTTCGAGTCGATCGACGAGCGTGAGCGACTCGACGAACAGCCGGTCTTCGGCGTCGTCAGAAACGGCGAGGCGAAAGCCTACCCGCAGTCGATCATGGTCCAACACGAGATCGTCAACGACGAGTTCGGCGACGAACCGGTCGCCGTCACCTACTGTCCGCTCACCGGGACGGCGATGGGCTTCGAGCGCGGGGAGACCGAGTTCGGCGTCTCCGGCCACCTGCTCAACAGCAACCTCGTCATGTACGACCGCGAGACCGAAAGCTACTGGCCGCAGATGCTCGCCACGGCGATGGAAGGGGAACTCGAGGCCGCGTCGCTCGTCGAGTTCCCCGTCGGCTGGACGAGGTGGGAGCAGTGGACCGCGGCGTACCCGGATTCCGTGGTGCTCACCGACGACACGGGCTACGCCAGAGACTACGAAAACGACCCCTACGGGACGTATAACCCGACGACCGGCTACTACGCGGAAGACAGCGACTGGCTATTCGACCCGCTCGAGGAAGACGATAGCCACCCGCCGAAGTCGATGTTCTACTGCGCCCGCCCGGCCGACGGACCGCTGGCGATCTCGCTCGAGGCGCTCGAGGAACACGGCGTCTACGGGATCGAACGAGCCGACCACGACTACCTCGCGGCGTACGATCCGGTCCTCGGCGTCGGACACTGCTACCGGACCGACGACGCCGAGGCGTTCGGCTACGACGACGGCACAGTGATCGATCCCGACGGTACCCGACACGATCCGGCCGACCTCCCCGCAGCGCGCGTCGTCGCCTACGACGCCATGTGGTTCGCCTGGGCCGGGTTCTATCCGTCGACGACCGTCCACACCTGATCCGGCATGGCCGACGTACACACCCACACTCGATCGGCCCGGGCTCGTGCCCGTCTCGCCGAGACCGTCACTGTCTGCCGGTTTGCGCTCTCGCGACGCGACGGGCGACTCGTCGCGACGCTCACCGGTCTCGGCTACCTGCTCGCGTATCTCTGGATGGCGGACCTGTTGACGATCCGTCCCGGTGCCGACGTCGGCTGGCTCCTCGTCGACGAGCCGCTGACTCGAGTGCTCGAGCGTCGCGGCCCGCTCTCGTTCGAGGCGATCGCCCTGGTGGAGTTCGGCTACGGGACCCTCCTCCTCGCGCCGATCGACGTCGCCATCGGCGCGGGGATCGCGGCGCTGGTCGGACTCAACCTCGCGCTCGCCTATCTCGCGGTCGTTCAGCCTGCGGCGTGTGGGGTGGGGGCCGGCGCTGGACTCGCTGCCTCGGTCCCCGCGTTGCTCTCGGGAACGGTTTGTTGTGCCCCGGCGGTCGTGCTCGCGGTCGGAATCCAGGCCAGTGCCACGCTGTTGACGCTGTTGCCGTGGCTGTTGCCGGTCGGGCTGGTGTTGCTGGTGGGAAGTCTCGGCGTCGTCGCCGGTCGGATCGCGGTCGACGGCGAGGAGCGAAACGCGTGATCGTCGGACTCAGCGACTCAAGAACCGAGAACCAAGAGCGATCCGGGCGAGATCACTCGACGAAGTCGATGTCGTCGGCCATCTCGGGCTGGACGGCTTCGCCGTCGGGACGGCCGTAGATCTGTGGCGACTGGACGCCCGTAACGACGATCATTGTGCGCATGCTGCCCTCGAGGGTCTCGTCGATCGAGGTCCCCCAGATGATGCGGGCGTCTGGGTCGATGCGGTCGTAAATCTCTTCGACGACGCCCTCGGCCTCCTCGATGGACATGTCGTTGCCACCGGTGACGTTGACCAGCGCCGAGTTCGCACCGGAGATGTCGACGTCCAGCAGCGGCGATCGAAGCGCGGTCTTGACGGAGTCTTCCGCCTTCGCTTCCGAATCGGACTCACCGAGGCCGATCATCGCGACGCCACCGCGTTCCATGACGGTTCGGACGTCGGCGAAGTCGAGGTTGACGAGGCCGGGCTTCGTGATCAGTTCGGTGATCCCCTTGACGCTGCGCATGAGCACCTCGTCGCTGACTTTGAACGCCTGGCGGACGGGAAGTTTGCCGACCGAATCGAGCAGACGATCGTTCGGGACGACGATCACGGTGTCGCTGACGTCGCGTAGGCGTTCTAAGCCAGCCTCGGCGTTCGTCCGACGGACCTCACCTTCCGCGGTAAAGGGCGTCGTGACGATCGAGATGGTGAGCGCGCCGGCCTCGCGGGCTGCCTTGGCGACGACGGGGGCCGATCCGGTGCCGGTACCGCCGCCCAGTCCGGCGGTGACGAAGACCATATCCGAGCCGTCGATAGCATCGTAGATGTCCTGTTGGCTCTCGAGGGCGGCCGCCTCGCCGACCTGCGGGAGCGAACCGGCGCCGCGGCCGCCGGTTTTCTGCTCGCCCATCAGGATCTTGGTGTCGGCCTCGATCTCCACGAGGTGCTGGACGTCGGTGTTCGCGGCGACGAGTTTTGCACCGTGGATTCCCTCCTCGAACATCCGGTTGACCGTGTTGCCGCCGGCACCGCCACAGCCGACGACGGTAATATCGGTCTGGAGGTCCTGGAGAACGTCTTCTAGTTCGTCGTCGGTCATCGTCCCCGACGGACGGCTGCCCGAAGACTCGTCAGGCGCCTCGCCAGAGGGTGCCTCGGGCGGCTCCCCCTCTTCGGCCTCGTCGATGGCGTCGTCGATGAGTGAGTCCATTCTTGGCCGATTCTATACGACGAAGCGTAATTACCTTTCCCCTGTACGTCAGCCAGACGTCTGACACGTTATCTTTTCGTTACCTGTCACGAGAATATAGTCAACTGATCGAACGAAGAAAAGTGGTAAGCAATCCATATAGTACTATTTTTGACCATTCAAATCTCGAACCGGTGCGTACGGCGTGTTCGAACGCGGTCGGGATCGATCCGGTCGCCGTCGACGGTGACCGGCTCGTCGGCAGCAAGCGTGCCGAACTTCGGCCCCTCCGGAACGCCCGCCTCGCGGGCCAGTGCGGGATCGAACGCCTCTTCCTCCGCGACGACCGCGTCGGCCTCGAGGACGACCGACTCGTACTTCTCCTCGAGCAGGTCCGCAAGCGCCGCGACGAGGTCGCCGTAGGGGTCGTCGGCGGGGTCGGGGAACGCCGCCCGCGAGCCGATCCGGCTCCCGCCGTTGTCGGTCTCGAAGGCGACGCTCGAGGCGGCGACGGCCGCCCTGACGGTCTCCGGATCGATCCCCTCTGCGGTCCCGATCAGGTCAGTCGGGAGCTCGCGGACGGAAAAGCGGTCGTCGGTGCAGTCGCCGAAGCGAACGCCGTCGTCGACGCTCCCGAGGGCGGACTCGACGGCGTCGACGAGTTCGAGCGGCCGGTCGCCGACCGTTCGGAGCCACGTCTCGCCGACGACCCGATACCCCAGG
>SLIS01000183.1 GCA_007135505.1 Halovivax sp. | reverse complement strand
GGACGTCTTCGGCACAGCCCTCGCAGTCGGGGTGGTCGGCCTCGTAGCAGGCCGGTCTGAACTCCTCGTCGAGCATTACGGCCCGGCGTTCCGCGTACCGCCGGCAGACGATCTTCGCCCGCCCTTCCTCGTCGTTCGGCAGGCCACGAGCGTTTTTCGCCGTCTGATAGGCATCACGCGCTTCGGCGAGCTGATCGTCCGTCGAGCGCCGTAGCGACTCGTACTGACGACCCGCGTCCTGGAGTTTCGAACGAAGGAACCGTTCGAGCCGGCGCCGGTTGGACATGTCGATACGCGGGGATTGCATCGCCAGTCACATAGGCTCGTCGCCGACTCGCGGGGTGCAAGCGGTGCGTGGAACCGGTCGGGACGGCTCGAACGGAGAGTCCAGTTCAGAACCAGTCGACATCGGCGGGGAGCAGGTCCGGGACGATCGCGTCGGGGAGCGTCTCCCAATCGAGTACGTCCTCGCCCGGTTCCGCGTCCGTCTCGAGCCCCGTCTCGTCGGCGACCGGTTCGTCCCGGTACTCGGGCGGCGGCCCGCCGTGCGCGTAGACGCCGTCCGGATGTTCGACGGTCCAGACGTGCATCATGCACGGCGTTCGACAGGGGAGCTGCATTGACGGACGGCCGGCCCCGATGTGGACGTTCTCGTAGTACCACCAGGCCTTGCGCCCCGGGAGCCCGACGTGGTAGTGCCACGGCGAACACCGCTCGGCGTCCGGTTCGTCCTCGCCGTAGACCGACGGCGGTTCGATCGGCTCGCCATCTCGCGTCGCGATGAACATGACACCGATCGGCCGCCAGCTCTCGTTGTCGACGAGGATCGACTCCGGTCGTTCGGGATCGAGAAGCGTGGCGTCACCGATGTAGTCCGGATTGAGCCAGTGCGACCAGCCGTCGGACTCCCGATCGAGCGTGTCGAAGTACGGGAGAAAGCCGTCGTCGACGATGTCACCGACAGTCGGGTAGCGATCGGTCAGCACCTCGCTGACTGCCGCCTGGAGCGCCACGGTCTCGGGGTGATCGTCGGCACAGCCCTCCATCGTCGCACTACGACAATGCTCGTGACTCGGTCGGACAGTCGCGTCCGGACAGCGTCCGCTCGCCGTCCGTGCCGCCTCGTCGCTCCCGCGATCGGTCGCACCGGTTTGCCCCGTCGAGAGCGCGAACGCACCACCCGACGCGGCCAGGAGCCGCCGTCGAGACAGTGCCGGTATGTCGTCTGTACTCATGCGGTTGGAACCGGACACCGACTCCGGTGGTAAACCCCTGTTCACACGTTTGTGAGAGTCACGCACGGGAACGGGTTCGGACTCCCTCCGGCCGACCTCGACTGATCACTTCCAGCGATTCGACCCAGCGTCCACGGCGGTAACGGCTTCGAGCGAACGCACAGCCGGCAGCGCTGGCCCGCTCAACCCGTCGATCACTTCCACTCCGCTGACGTCACTTTAAATACGATCGGGAGCCAATCGACGTATGCCTCCCGTAGAAACACAAGAGGAGGCGAGCACTATGAGCGACGTTAGACAGCACGCGGACGACATACACGCGCAGTTTTCAGACCATCTCGACGTCTCGGTCGACGACGTCGAGGACAGACTCACGACGCTCGTCGAGGAGTACAAGGTTCCCGTCGAGGAGGCCCGACGAAGCGTCACCAATCACTACCTCGAGCAGGCGGGTCTCGAGCGCGAGGACATCGCAAGCGGCGGCAGCGACGCCGTCGAGGTCGCCGAGATCGACGAACCCGAACAGTGGGTCGACGTGACCGTGAAGGTGATCGAGCTCTGGGAGCCACGCAGCGACGCCGTCGCACAGGTCGGCCTGCTCGGCGATCCCAGCGGGACGATCAAGTTCACCAAGTGGGCCAAATCAGACCTGCCCTCCCTCGACGAGGGCGGCGTCTACCAGCTCAAGAACGTCGTGACCGACGAGTACCAGGGCCGGTACTCCGTCAAGCTGAACAAGACGACGGTCATCGAGGAGCTCGACGACGACATCGAGGTCGGCGACGACACGAGCGAGATCGAGGGCGCGATGGTCGCCATGCAGAGCGGCTCCGGCCTGATCAAGCGGTGTCCGGAGGAAGACTGTACTCGCGTCCTCCAGAACGGTCGCTGTTCCGAACACGGCGAGGGCGAGGGCGAGTTCGACCTCCGGATCAAGGGCGTCGTCGACGACGGCCTCGACGCCCACGAGGTCATCTTCGACGAGGAATCCACGGAGGCACTCACCGGCATCACCCTCGAGGAGGCAAAGGAGATGGCGATGGACGCACTGGACACGACCATCGTCGCCGACGAGATCGCCGACACGATCATCGGAAACTACTACCGCATCGAGGGACCGACGTTCGGCCGATACGTCCTCGCGGACGACGTCTCCGAGCTGACCGAGCCGGCGGATCCCGATCCCCTGCTGATCAGAGCGAGGTCGATGTAACATGAGCCAGACAGAACTCACCCGCGAAGTCGCTCGCCGCGTCTTCGCGTCGGAATTCAACGATTCGACGTACACGTTCAAAGAGAGCGACGACGAGCGCGCCCCCAACTATGCGCTGTTGCCGACCGGTGATCGCGCCAACCGCGTCTTCGCCGTCGGCACCCTCACCGAGACCGAGGACGTCGGCGACGAGAGCGAGTACTGGCGCGGCCGCGTGGTCGACCCCACGGGCACGTTCTTCGCCTACGCCGGTCAGTACCAGCCGGAGGCCGCCTCGATCCTCCGAGAGGCCGAGCCACCCGAGTACGTCGCCGTCGTCGGCAAGCCACGGACCTACGAGCCGGACGATGGCTCGATAACCATCTCCCTTCGGCCAGAGTCGATCACGATCGTCGACGAGACGATCCGCGACCGCTGGGTGGTCGAGACCGCCGAGCGGACGCTCGACCGGATCGAGTCCTCCCAGGAGTGGGAGGCCGACCGTGACGATCCCGACGGCGCCTCGACCGCACCCACGAACGAGTACGCACAGCTCGCACGCGAGCACTACGACTCGCCGGTCGAGAACTACCGACAGGACGTGATCCAGGCCCTGGAGAGTCTGGACGAGATCGAAGCGACGGCCTAACTGGTGGTTGTTTCGAGCGATTTTTCGCGGCGTCGACGAGCGGTTTCCAGCGCGATTCGACGATCGCCAACCAGCCCGACCGATCCGTAAGCCCGCCGCACGACGCACCATCGATATCGAGTGGATCGAACGCTGGCGATGGGTCACGAGGGCTGTCGAAATTCGTAGCCGGGCTACGGTCGACGAGGATGGCGCGTCGGCACCAGCCAGTCACTCCTCGGCCAAATAATCGTCCTGGACGGCGACGACCTCGCTCGAGTCCGCACAGTCGGCGTACCGTCGAAGCGGTTCGGCGTTCAGTTCGAGGAAGGTCTCGCCCCAGCGGAAGGGTTCCAGCAGATCGGTCGCGTGATCGGATTCGCCGAGGATCCAGAGTCCCGCCGCGATCGCTTCGACGGTGGTCAGTTCGAACGGCCGGCCAAAGTTGACCGGGTTGGCCGCGACGAGGAAGGGCAACGCGCGGTGCTCGCCGGGCATCGAAAAGGCGGCTTCCTCGGCGGACTCCCAGGAGCAATCGAGGGCAACGAGCGTGTCGAGGGCGTCCTCGCGATCCGCTGGTGAGAGGGCCTGCTCGGCGTGCGGGTTGAGGACGACGCCGTAGGGGACCTGGTCCATCGAACGGTGGAGGACGGCCCGGTCGAAGCGCTCGAGCCGACGGGCCGTGCACTTCTTCGGGTCGTCGTCGCCCGCGTAGTAGACGTGGAGCTCCACGGGTGTTCGTCCGTGCTGACGGAACAAAATCGGTCGGGTTCGTCGGGAAGGCGACGACCGGATTCGGAGGACGATCGCGTGTCCGGTCAGTTCGACACGTCGGACGTCGACTGTACGTCGTACGGCCCGGATTCGTCGTGGAGGATGCACTTCGATCGCTGTACCTCGGTCGCCTGGTAGGTCGGAATCGGTTCGCGCTCGCAAGGGCTCTCGAGTTCCGTCCGCAGCCGATCGATCGCCTCGTCCTCCTCCCCGGCGGCGTGCTCGGCCAGGGCGTCGGACAGGAGGTCCTCTATCCGAGCCCCCAAGCGGTCCGACGGAACGTCGTAGGCCGCCATAATGCCGTCGGGATCGATGGCAGAATCGTCAGAAACGGACAGATCACCCGCCAAGATGTCCTG
>SLIS01000059.1 GCA_007135505.1 Halovivax sp. | reverse complement strand
TTCCTTGCGGCGGGGATCGATGCCGTCGACGTCGCTCCCGGTGGTGAGCAGTTCGATCGCGTCCGCGACCGTCAGGCGCTCGCCGTCGCGGGCTTTCGCGAGTGCGTTCTCGAACGACTGATCGGTCTCGGGGACGTACTCGAAGTCGACGTCCAGCCGGCCGTCGTCGGTGACGGCACCGATGGATTCGTCGTCGCCCGGTCTCCCCGCGGATCGCTCCATCACAGAGACGAACCGAGCGTGGCGGCAAAAACGTGGTGATCCACCGTCGATGGTAGCCGCGTTCGGCCCCGATTCGACCCGGCCAGACGGCCGGGCGATCGCGCGGATCGATTGGATCGAACCGAGGGGTCGGGCCGGCGGGGCCGACACTGAAACTTTGATGGGGGCGGGCCCCACTCTGTGAGGTATGGAACCCGGTGTGCAGCGAGGTGCGGGGCGTGTTCGGACGTCGAGTGGCGTCGGTTCGGCGAATGCCAGCGCGCCGAGTGCGGACCGTTCGCCGGTAGCCTCGCCCCGGACGAGCTCGGCGGTGATCGCATGA
The DNA here is from genome assembly GCA_007135505.1 of Halovivax sp. The sequence goes on along the minus strand of SLIS01000059.1, from coordinate 3,658 downwards.
CGAGCGTCAAGGAGTTTCGGATCGAGGAACCGGCGACGGCCGACGAGCTCGGTCGTGGTTCGTTCGTCTTCACGGACGACTACTCCGTCTTCGACTGGGGGAAGATGCCCGACGAGATTCCACGGAAGGGTGTGACCCTCTGTACGATGGGCGCGTACAACTTCGAGCGACTCGAGGGAGCCGGCATCCCGACGCACTACCGGGGCGTCGTCGAGGGCGGGGCGGTCCACTCGCTCGACGCGGCCACGGCACCGCCACGCGAGATGGCGATCGACCTGACGCAGGTTCCGGAGCTGCCACACGAGGGTCGAACCTACGACTACGACGCCTACCACGCGGCGGCGGACGAGAACTACCTGATTCCACTCGAGGTCGTCTTCCGCAACCGCGTCCCCGTCGGGTCGAGTCTCCGTCGGCGGACGGAGCCGGCCGATCACGGGCTCGACCTCGCCGAGTGGCCCGACGAGACCGTCGACCTCGAGACGCCGATCGTCGAGTTCTCGACGAAGTACGAGGAATCCGATCGCTATCTCGACCGCGCGGAAGCCGACTCGATCGCCGGAGCGGCTCCGATTTCGACCCTCGAGTCGGTCGCTCGCGACGTCAATCGAATCGTGACCGAGCAGGCAGAGCGGGCCAACCTCGACCACCAGGACGGCAAGATCGAGTGTCTCTACTACGGGGGCGAGATTCGCGTGGCGGACGTCGTCGGCACTTTCGACGAGAACCGCTTCGGCTACGAGGGGACCCAGCTCTCGAAGGAAGTCATCCGCCAGTACCACAAGCGGACCCAGCCCGAGTGGGTCGAGGCCGTCGACGAGGCGAAGGCGGCCGCAAAGCGGGACGACCGAGCCGACTGGAAGGCCCTCTGCGAGCGCAGCCCGGAACCGCTCGACGCGGACGTCCTCAGGACGGCCAGTGACATGTACTGTGCCGGTGCGAACGCTTACACCGGCACCGAGTTCTTCGACGCGCCGTCGCTCGCGACGGCGATCGGGGCCGTCCGGCGACTGTAGCGGCGCGGCCGAGACGAAAGCGTTTTTGAGCCCGCTCGCTCGGTTTCAGATAATGACTGCCTACACCGCGACGGTGACCGTGCGTCTGAAGCACGGGGTCCTCGATCCGGAGGCCGAGACGACGAAGCAGGCCCTGGAGCGCCTCGAGTTCGAAGTCGAGGCGCTGCGCTCGGCCGACCGGTTCGAGATCGACCTCGAGGCCGCAGACGCCGAGGCGGCCGCCGCGCGAGCCGACGAGATGGCCGAGCGACTGCTCGCGAACCCGACGATCCACGACTACGAGGTCGACGTCGAGCAACGATGACGGTCTCGATCGTTCGATTCGGCGGCTCGAACTGCGACCGTGACGCCGAGCGCGCGCTGGCGCACCTCGGGATCGATGCCGAGATCGTCTGGCACGAGGATGGCCTCCCGGCGGACACGACGGGCGTCGTCCTCCCCGGCGGCTTCTCCTACGGCGACTACCTCCGGGCCGGGGCGATGGCGGCCCAGTCGCCGATTCTCGACGAGGTTTCGGCGCTCGCGGACGAGGGCGTTCCCGTTCTCGGCATCTGTAACGGCGCCCAGATCGGCTGCGAGTCCGGGTTGACCGACGGCGTCTTCACGACGAACGAACTGGCACGGTTCCAGTGTGAGCACGTATTCCTCCGCGTCGAGCGGGCGGACACGCCGTGGACGGCACACTACGAGGAAGGGGACGTAATCCGGATTCCGATCGCGCACGGCGAGGGCCGCTACGAAATCGAGGCCGATCGGCTCGAGACCCTGGAGGCCGAGGACCGCGTTCTCTTTCGATACTGTGACGCGGACGGTGCCGTCACCGACGCGGCGAACCCGAACGGATCGACACACAACGTCGCCGGCGTTCTCGGCGACCGGGACACCGTCGCCGTCATGATGCCCCACCCTGAGCGAGCGACGCTACCACACCTCGGCCCGACGGACGGGCAGGGCGTACTGCGTGCCTTCGAGTAGCGTTCTCCCCGATCGGCGGCGGCGAGTCGCGTCGACCGGCAGGATGGATCCGCTTTGCTAAACGTTTTATGCGGAGTCGTTCAATCTCTCGTGAACCTCTCGCGAACGTGAGATGACGAATGACGGATCACTTTCAGGTGGTGTACGCGGCCCCGGCCGATGCATCCACACTCGAATTTGAGAACGCCCACGCGAGGCTGCGGGTCGACCGCGCCACGTCGATCGCGGCCTTCCGTAATCGGGTGAACCGGGCCGACTGTGTCGTCGTCGGGAGCGGATTTCCCGGCTGGTCGACGGTCGAGTGCTGTCGGTTCGTTCGCGAGCGTACGCCGGACGTCCCGCTCGTGGTCTATCCGGACGAGGGTAGCGAGGCACTCGCGGGTCGCGTCGTCGCGGAAGGGGCCGACGGGTACGTTCCGACTGCCCAACGCGACGTCCTCGAAGGCCGTCTGCTCGCCCTCCTCGACGGTAGCAATCGTTTAGGCGATCGGGACGGCGCCCAGGCGACAGACGAAGACGGGCAGGTAACCGGCGACGAGGAACTCGGCCAGGAGGGACGGGAGTACGCGAAGGCGACTGTCGACACGACCGTCGGTGGTGTCTACGCGGTAGACAGCGACGGTCGATTCACCTCGGTCACCGCCGCGAACGCGTCGGTGACCGGCCACGATCGCGAGACCCTTCGTGGTGCGCCCGTCTCGACGGTCTTTCCGTCGGACGCTGTCGAACAGTTGCTCGCTCCCGTCGCCGAATCGGAATCGGGGTCCAGCACGGGGGTCGTGGTACCGGGAACCGCGACTGCTGTCCGGACGCGGACCCTCCAGGTCGAGACCGCAGCCGGCGATTCAATTCCGTGCGAGGTGACGACGGTTCTGCAGGGGGACGCCGAGTCGTCGGGCGCCGTGGGCATCGTCCGCGACGTGAGCGACCGCGAGGAGATGCAACGGGAACTGCTCGCTCACCAGTCGAAGATCGCCAACTTGCACGAGGTCGCCTCCCGGCTCGATCACTGCGACACGCGGGCGGAGATCTACGAGGAGACCGTCGACGCGGCGGCGGGCGTCCTGCAGTTCGACCTCTGCGTGGTGAGCGAGGTCGTCGATTCGATGCTGGAACTGCAGGCACTGTCGTCCGATACCGATCCGGATCGGTTTCGCAAACGGCGGTCGCTGGAGAGCGGACTCGGCGCGAAGACCTATCGGGAGGGGGTGACGCATCGCGTCGACGACGTCTCCGCTTCGGACGTCGCGAAACCCCAGGACGGGCGATTCGAATCCGGGCTCAGCGTTCCGATCGGTGAGTACGGCGTCTTCCAGGCGATCTCGATCGAACGCGCGGCCTTCGACGCCCGAGACCAAGAACTCGCCGAACTCCTGATCAGTCACGTGACGGACGCCCTCGATCGCCTGGCGTACGAAGAACGGCTGGTCGCCGAACGTGATCGATTCGCGGTCCTCTTCGAGAACGTCCCGGACGCGGTGGTCACCGGCCCGCACGTCGGATCCGATTTCGTCGTCGAGGACGCGAACTCGGCGTTCGAGGAGACGTTCGGCTACGATCTCGAGACGCTCCGTGGTGAACCGATCGACGAGCACATCGCCGAACCCGAGCGACGCGAGGAGGCCCGAGAAATCAACGCACGCAGCGAGGCCGGTGAGGTGATCGCC
>SLIS01000403.1 GCA_007135505.1 Halovivax sp. | reverse complement strand
GAGTTCCGGCGACGCGTCTAACGGGGCGACGAAGTCGACCGGGCTCCCCGGCGTCATAAACCGGAGGAGAAACACCAGGGTGACTACCCCCCATATGACGAGCAATCCCTGTGCTCCTCGCCGCAAGAGGAATCGGTACAGTGACATTAAGTGGTTGTGAGTCCCTTGGCGCGGCTATCTGAGCGACATCTCGTAGGCGAGCGAGTACTCGTCCTGTCTCGGCTCCCACTCGATCCGGTCGTTGATCCCGTAGATGAGGTACTCGCGGTTCAAGAACACGAATACCGCCAGATCGTGGGCCAGCTCACACGCGTCCATCAGCATCTGTTCGCGTTCGTCCGGATCGGTCTCGGACGCGGCGTCGCGGATGAGCGCCTGCAGGTCGTCGTCGATGAACGTGTACTGGGAGGTCCCGTCGGTGAACCAGGGGAAGAGGTTCTGCTGGGCGTCGAACGTCGTGTTGCCCCAGCCGATCAGGAAGAACGGGGGCGTCGTCTCGATGTCGGCGTCGAGCAGCCGTCCCGCGAGCTCGCCGAAGTCCTCCATGCTGATCTCACAGGAGAGGTTGTCGAGGTCGTCGAGGTAGCCGACGCACGCCTGAGCGATCTCGTCGCTCTGGAGGTACCGGCCCGCGGGCACCTCGAGTTCGATCTCCGCGCCGGCGTGGCCGCTATCCTCGATCAGTTCCTCGGCTCGGTCCGGATCGTACGGATACGGATCGAGCCCGGAGTTGTGCCCGAAGTAGCCCTCGAGCGTCGGCTGGGCCGTCGCGTCGCCGAACCCGTTGAGGACGCTTTCGATGATCGCGTCGAAGTCGATCGCGTAGTTCAACGCCTGGCGGAACTCCTGACTGTCGAACGGCTCGACGTCGTAGCGCATCGGGAGCATGAGGATCCGCGTGCTGGGGGCGTCGGCGATGTAGAGGTCGTTCTCGGCGTCGACGCCCGGTGCGTCGTCAGGCGGGACGGCCGACGCGACGTCGATCTCGCCCGCTTGCAGGCTGTTGATGCGCGTGCTCGACTCGCTGGAGGCGTCGATCGTCAGTTCCTCGATCTCGGCTGGACCCTGCCAGTAGTCTTCGAACGCGGTGAACCGGGTGTATTCGTCGGCCACGAATTCGTCGAGCTCGTACGGACCCGTCCCGTTGATATTCTCGCCGACCTCCTCCGGTTCGCGGTCCATCACCCACGACTCCTGAACGACGGGACAGTACGACGCCAGGTTGGCGAACACCGTCGGGTTCGCCCCCTCGGAGTGGACGACGATCGCGTGGCCGTCGTCGGCGACCTCGGCGCCGGTGACCCCGGCGAGCTGGTCCGCCTGCGGGCTTTCCAGATTTCCCGCGTCCGGATCGACGACGCGGTTGATGCTGAACGCGCAGTCGCCCGGCACGAGGTCGTCGCCCTCGTGGAAGGGGACGTCCTCGCGGATGGTCAGTTCGTGGCGGTCGTCGTCGACGATCTCCCACTCGGTCGCGATCCCGGCCGTGATCTCTCCGTCGGGATCACGGGCGAGGTGTAACTCGTATGCCTGTAGGAGCACGTTGTCCGTCGTCGTTTCCCGGTGGTCGTGGGGGTCGAGCGTCGTCGGGTCCTGCGTCTGGCTGATCCACAACTCCGTGCCTTCGACCGTTTCGCCCGGGTCGTCTTCTCCTCCGCCGAGACACCCCGCGATACTCGCGGTCGCCGCGGCCGCGCCGGCGTACTTCAGAAATGATCGTCGTTCGACAGTACCCTTGTTATTCCCTGACATAGGAAGTGATTAGATCACAGCCTCATAAGTGGTGTGGTCGTGGATTTCGATTCCTGTTGAATAAGGGGAATGAAGGCCTGTCCTACGAGGCACCGACCATTTTCTCGACACGTATGATCGGTTCAACTATTATTTGGCGGACGACAGTGACGGTCAGTTACAGGAGTCCGTGATCGGTGCAGGCGAGGTTCCTTCGAGAACCGTCGAATCCTGAGGATCGAAGGTTTCGGACACGATGGTTCGTTTACGGCCGCATGGTAATCGGCCGAGCGTTACTCGTCGCCGCGGGCGGCCTCGAACAACTCGATCGCCTCCTCGCGGGCCACGGCGTGATCGACGATCGGATCCGGATACGACGGTGCGGCGGCCCTTCTTTCATCGGGATCGAGCTGGGGCCAATCGAGAATCGCGTCAGTTGGCGCGTCCGCCAGCTCCGGGACGTGCGCTCGAACGTACTCGGCGTCGGGATCGAAGCGTTCCGCCTGCGTCATCGGGTTGAATATCCTGAAGTACGGTTGAGCGTCGGCGCCGGTGCCCGCCGCCCACTGCCATCCGCCGACGTCGTTTGCGGTATCGTGATCGACCAATTTTTCGCGGAACCAGGCGTAGCCCTCCAGCCAGTCGATCAGGAGGTCCTTCGTCAGGAAGGAGGCGACGATCATCCGCACGCGGTTGTGCATAAAGGCCTCCGTCCGGAGCTGGCGCATCCCCGCGTCGACGATCGGAAACCCGGTTTCGCCGTCTTTCCACGCCCGAAGCCGGTCGGGGTCCTCCCGCCAGGCGATCGGACGCTCGTACGATCGGTACGGGGCGCTAACGGTGCCTGGGTTCGCGGCGAGGACGTGCGCGTAGAAGTCGCGCCAGGCGAGCTGGGATTCGAACGTCTCGCACGAGTCGGCAGCCTCGGCGTCGGGAGCGTCGGCCTTCGCGCGGTCGACCGACTCGTAGACGTCCCTGATGCCGATCGTTCCCCACGTGAGGTGGGCCGACAGCCTCGAAGTGGCGTCCGACGCTGGGACGTCTCGACGGTCCGCGTACCGGTAGATCGGCCCGTCGCAGAAGTCGGCGAGACGCTCGCCTGCAGCCCCCATTCCGGCCTCGGGGACGTCGGCTTCGGGCGCTTCGAACCCGAGTTCCTGACGCGTGGGGAACGATTCACCGGAACCGTCGGCCAGGTCCGCAGGATCGGGAGTTGGGGACGGCGAGGCCGCTTCCCGGTCGCGCCACTTCTTCCAGAAGTACGAATACACCGAGTACGTCTCTCCCTCTTGCGTCGTTATCGATCCCGGTTCGTGGAGGAGCGCGTCGGCGTACGACTTCGTCTCGATCCCCGCATCGTCGAGCGCTTTGCGGACCGCCTCGTCTCGTTCGCGAGCGAGTCCCGAGTAGTCCCGGTTCCAAGTGACGCGGTCCGCGCCGTGTTCGTCGACGATCCGGGGAAGCTCAGTGCGTGGGTCGCCGACGGCGATCACGAGGTCGCCGCCGCGCTCGCGGTACCACTCTCGCAGCTCGGAGAGGGCATCCAGCATGAACGTCACTCTGGGCGCCGAGGCGTACGTCAACACGTTGGGATCGAAAACGAAGACGGGGAGGACCGCATCCGCCGACGCCGCGGCGGCGAGGGATCGATTGTCGGTTGCCCGGAGGTCCCGACGGTGCCAGTGGACGATCATCGTGCAGGTGGCGTTTCGTCGTATCCGACGCGTTTCGTAGCCCGATCGACGCCACAGCTAGCACCCACGCACGAACTCGGTGGGTGACCCCGCCAGTCCGCCAACGTGGTTTGGCTCCCGCTGGCCGATCGTGGGCCGCGTGGGTCGAGGTTCCGAGGGCGAGGGGGAGTCAACTGAACGATGGCGCGTTGAACCGCGGGCGGCGGCGAAGTCGTTTGGACCATCGGTGCGGGATTCTCTCGACGGCTGTGGTAATAATACGGAGGCGGTGACCTCGTCGTCGAACGGCTCGCCGAATCGACGCGGTCCAACCGCGCGACTCGGAGCGGTGTCGATTCGAACCGTAGGCACCCGACGAGCCCCCTTTGGTGGTGCGGCCCGTACCGATACTGTATGTCCGTCCCCGTTCGCTACTACTGTCCGCGCTGTGAGACGATCGTCACGCTGAAGCGCTCGGCCTCGCTCGCCGACAAGTCCGTGACTCCCTACCCCCTCGAAGACTGGTCGTACGCCGACGTCGGTGGCGACTACGACGCGGCCAACGGGGTCCGAATCATCTGCGGGGAGGGCGAGACCGACGGCGAGGGCTGCGGTGTCCCCTATTATCTCAACTTCGTCCGATTCGAGGACGGACGCGAGGTCGAACCTGAACCGGCGTCCGAGTGGGTCGAGCTCGCTCCCGACGGCCCGCGCTCGCCCGGTGGGCCCGGGTTGGAGTGACCCGTCAACCGGGGCCGTGCCGACGTTGAAACCGGATGACCTAGACGGGTCGATCGGATT
>SLIS01000379.1 GCA_007135505.1 Halovivax sp. | reverse complement strand
CTCACGGAGGAGGAGATGACCGTCACGCGACTGTACGCGAACGACGCGACCTACGAGGTGACCGGATCGGGCTTCGACCCCGAGGGCGAGTTCCGTCGGGACGGCGAGGCGGTCTCGCCGGAGCGGGTTCAGAAACTCCTCCGCTGTGGGATGCTGTGCAACAACGTCGACATCGGACGACGAGAGGCGGACGATGCCGCAGCCGCCGAGGACGAACGCAACGTCGCCGACGGCGGCGTGGCTAGGGCGGACGACCCGCGAGAGGCGGGCGCGGACGAGGCGGCGTCCCAGTCAGGCGACGAGTCGCGGGTCTACCTGGGCGACCCGACCGAAATATCGCTGTTCGTCGCGGCCGAGAAGGCCGGGCTGGATCACCGCGAACTGGCCGAACGGCGCCCTCGAATCGGGGAAGTCGATTTCACGTCCGATCGCAAGCGGATGACGACGCTCAACCGGACGCCCGATGGCGACCGCGTCGCCTACATGAAGGGCGCCCCGGAGACCGTCATCGAGCGGTGCGACCGCGAGTTGGTCGAGGGGGACGTCGTCGAGCTCACCGACGAGCGCCGGGCCGAAATCGAGGCCACCAACGAGGCCTTCGCCGAGGATGCCCTGCGGGTGATGGCCTTCGCGTACCGGCCGGACGCCCCTGCGGAGGCGACCGAGGCGCTCGAGGAAGGGATGACCTTCCTCGGCCTACAGGGCATGCTCGACCCGCCCAGAGCGGAGGTTCCCGACGCGATCGAGGCGTGCCAGCGCGCCGGCATCGACGTCGTGATGGTCACCGGCGACAACGCCGTGACGGCGGCGGCGATCGGCGAGGCGGTCGGCATCGACTCGCCCACCGTCGTGACCGGTCCGGAATTGGCGGAGACGAGCGACGAGGAGCTCGCCACCTTGCTCGAGACGGTCGACATCTTCGCACGCACCTCGCCGGCGCACAAGACCCGCATTTTGCAGACGTTGCAGGCACAGGGCCACACGGTGGCGATGACCGGCGACGGCGTCAACGACGCTCCGGCGGTCAAGAACGCGGACGTCGGGGTCGCCATGGGCATCCGCGGGACGGACGTCACCGAACAGGCCTCCGACATCGTCCTGCTCGACGACAACTTCGCGACGATCCGCGACGCGGTTCACGGCGGGCGGCGCATTTTCGACAACGTTCGCAAGTTCGTCAACTACCTCCTGTCGGGCAACGGCGGCGAGGTGACGATGATCTTCACGGGGTCGATGGCCGGGCTCGGACTCGTGATCACCCCGATACAGATCCTCTGGATCAACGTCGTCACGGACGGTATCCCGGCGCTATCGATGGGCGTCGACCCGGCGGCGCCGGACATCATGGATCGCGAGCCCCGGCCTCGCTCGGAGGGTGTCATCACGAGGCGTATCGTCACGTCCATCGTCGGGATCGCCCTGTTCATGACGATCTGTCTCCTGCCGCTTTTCTCGTTCAACCTGGACGGGCAGATTCTCCCCGGATACGACCTGGTCGGCGCGGTCAGTGACTGGGAGCCGGGCTACGAACCGAGCCGCGACCTGGCCCAGACGATGGTGTTCACCGGCTTCGTCGTCATGGAGATCGTCCGCATCCAGGCGATCCGCTTTCGCTACGGGCTGGGCATCCTCTCGAACCGCTGGCTCGTCGCCGCCGTACTCGTCGCCGGTGCGCTCCAGCTGCTCGTACTCTACACCCGCGCCGGCCAACTGCTGTTCGATGTCGAGCCGCTGGCGCTCGTCCACTGGGTTCAGATCGGGATTGCGGCGGGGGTCTTCGCCGTGCTGATGGCGATCTTCGTGAAGGTGCAGGACCGCTACTTCGATCGATACTGAGGCGGGCCGCGCTCCTCGAACCAGCTATTCGACCCCTCCGAACCGGCTACCTGACGTGCTCGTCGAGGAAGTCGACGATGCGCTCGAACTGCTCGATGCGGTTCTCGCGCGAGGTCGTGTGGTGGCCCTCGTCCTCGAAGATGCAGGTCTCGACCGGAACGCCCTGGGCCGCGACGGCCTCGGCGATCTGGCGGGCCTCGTCGACGGGGACGCGCGGGTCGTTCTCGCCGTGCTGGACGAACAGCGGGCACTGTATCCGCTCGACGTCGTGGATCGGACTGATCGACTCGAGGAACTCGCGGTCGTCTTCGAGGCTCCCGTACTCCGCCTCCCGGTGGGAGCGACGGTAGTCGCCGGTGTTCTCGAGGAAGGTGACCCAGTTGGCGATCCCCACGAAGTCGACGGCGGCCGCCCAGCGATCGGGATACTCGGTGATCGCCGCGAGGACCATGAACCCGCCGTACGAGCGGCCGTAGCAGACGACGGCGTCCTCGTCGATCGCCGGGTGATCTGCCAGCCAGTCGACCCCGGCGTCGACGTCCCGAACCGAATCCATGCGCTTCTCGACGTCGTCGAGGGCCATGTAGGTCCCACCGTAACCGGACGACCCGCGAACGTTCGGTTCGAAGAGCGCGTAGCCCGAATCGAGGAAGTACTGTCGGATCGGCCGATTGCGCCAGGACGGCCGGCGCTGGGCGGCCGGCCCGCCGTGGATGTCGACGATGACGGGCGTTTCACCCGATTCCCCGTCCGCGGGGAGGGTGAAGAGCGCGGGAATTTCCCGCCCGTCGAACGTCTCGTACCGGATCAGCTCCGGTTCGTGATACTCCTCGAGGGTGACGCCTCCGGGCGAGGGCGTCGTCCAGCGCGTCGTTTCGGGGGCCGTCTCGCCGACGTCGGTGGCGTCGGCGACGTAGACCGAGTAGTTCAGGTTCGTCGCGGAGACGGTCGCGGCGACGCGGGTTCCCGTCGGGTCGGTCGAGAGTTCGGAGACGACGCCGGTCGGGTGTTCGAGTGGAACGGCCGCGACGTCCGTCGCGCTGGCCAGCCGGCCGACGGCGGCGACGGAGTAGCCCTCGACGTTTCTGGTGTAGCCGAGTCGACCCGTCTCGGCGTCGAGGGCGAAGTCGTCGATCGGCCAGGCGGGGTGATCGTGGTCGCTATCGTCAGCGCCGTTGCTCGCGCCTTCGGCGCCGACGTGGTCGGTTTCGACCCACTCGGGAAGCGTCTCGGCCAGGTCGAGGACGCCGTCGTCGTTTCCGACGACGGTCTCGACGTGGAGCGAATCGAGGTCGATACGGACGAGTTCCTTCGCGTCGGCGTTCGCGTCGCTCAGACAGTAGACGTCCCCGTCGGGGCCGAAGGCCGCGTGGCTGTAGCGGACGCTCCCCTCGTGGGGCGTGACGTGGCGGCGGTCGCCGGTGGCGACGTCGATGACGAACAGATCGGCGTCGGAACTCGCGTGGGCCGTGCTGACGAGCAGCCGCTCGCCGTCGGGACTCCAGTCGTCGATCGTGTAGAAACCGTGTTCGCCCTGGGAGACGAGGGTCGGTTCGCCGGGTTCGGCCGTTTCGGGATCGGCGATCACGTCCGCGACGTCCATCACGTGGACGTCGAACGCCCCCGGATCTCGCCGGTTCGCCGTGAACGCGATCCGATCGCCCGCCGGGCTGAAGCCGCCCCAGAGGTGGATGGCGTCGGGCTCGTCGGTAAGCTGCGTGATCGCGTTGGTCACGGGATCGAGCCAGAACAGCTGATCGTGCTCGTCCGCGCCGGCGTCCTTCCCGAAGACGAGGCCGTCACCGTCCGGCGACCAGGTGACGAACGAAACGCGATCGTCGTAGAAGGTTCGCTGAGTCGGCCAGCCCTGCGGTTCTTCGAGCGTCCAGACCTGCATGGTTCCGGTCGTGTCGGCGAGGAAGGCGAGTCGGCCGTCGGGTGCGATCGACGGTGCCCGCGTGGCACGCGCGTTGAGGTAGTCGCGAAGCGGTCGGGTCATGTGCACGTTCCCGGACCCCGCCCGTTTGAACCTGTGGGTCGCGGCACGTGGAGCCGTCTGGGGCGACGGCGGCTCTCTCTCTCTCTCTCTCTCTCTCTCTCTCTCTCTCGAGATCCCGTTCGATCTTTCGGCGGGGATGACGGTTACGATTTTGGGCGGAGGGTTGTGTGGGGGTGGTCGAGTTGGAGGGGACGGTCGTGGTACCACGACCCTCGCAAGTGTTAACCGTCCATCGACTGTACACTTGTTTGCAATGGCAAACGGTAACGTTGATTTCTTCAACGACACAGGCGGCTACGGTTTCATTTCGACGGACGACGCGGACGATGACGTATTCTTCCACATGGAAGACGTCGGCGGCCCGGACCTCG
>SLIS01000391.1 GCA_007135505.1 Halovivax sp. | reverse complement strand
GGTATCGACATCGAGAACGTCGGCATCCAGAAGATCGTCGGCGGCTCGATCGACAACTCCGAACTCGTCGAGGGCGTTATCATCAACAAGAAACGCGTCCACGACAACATGCCGTACTTCGCCGAGGACGCGGACGTCGCCATCATCGACGGCGCTCTCGAGGTCAAAGAGACCGAGATCGACGCCGAGGTCAACGTCACCGATCCGGACCAGCTCCAGCAGTTCATCGAGCAGGAAGAGGCACAGCTCAAGGAGATGGTCGACCAACTCGTCGACGTCGGCGCCGACGTCGTCTTCGTCGACAAGGGCATCGACGACATGGCCCAGCACTACCTCGCGGAGGAAGGCATCATCGCTGTCCGCCGTGTGAAGGACTCCGACGCCTCGCGAATCGCCCGCGCGACGGGCGCCACCCCCGTCTCCAACCTGGACGACATCACCGAGGACCACCTCGGCTTCGCCGGGTCCGTCGCCCAGAAGGACGTCGGCGGTGACCAGCACATCTTCGTCGAGGACGTCGAGGACGCCAAGGCCGTCACGCTGATCCTCCGCGGCGGCACCGAGCACGTCATCGACGAGGTCGACCGCGCGATCGAGGACTCCATCGGCGTCGTCCGCACGACGATCGAGGACGGCAAGGTGCTCGCCGGCGGCGGCGCGCCCGAAGTCGAACTCTCGCTCGCCCTGCGCGACTACGCCGACTCCGTCGGCGGTCGCGAGCAGCTCGCCGTCGAGGCCTTCGCCGACGCGCTCGAGGTCATCCCGCGCACGCTCGCCGAGAACGCCGGTCTCGACCCCATCGACTCCCTCGTCGAACTCCGCAGCGACCACGACGCCGGCGACACCGCCGCCGGACTCGACGCCTACACCGGCGACACCATCGACATGGAAGCCGAGGGCGTCTACGAGCCGCTACGCATCAAGACCCAGGCGATCGAATCTGCCACCGAGGCGGCCGTCATGCTGCTTCGCATCGACGACGTGATCGCCGCAGGCGACCTCGCCGTCTCCGACGACGACGATGGCGAGGACATGCCGGCCGGCGGACCAGGCGGTGGCATGGGCGGCATGGGTGGCATGGGCGGTATGGGCGGCGCGATGTAAGACGAGGGCCAAAGCGACACCCGCTCCTCCGACCGCGTTGCCGTCGAATCGACTGGATGATAGATACGCCGTTTTCACTGTTCGCGGGCTGCCCACTGTTCACGAAACCGACGCCTTCCGCCGTGGGCTGTATTCCGTGACGGCTTCGGACGCCTTCGACCCAATCCATACAATCAGGAGTGTACCCGACTCGAACGAGCGACTCGAGTCCGACCGGCACCAGCAAACTCGATATCGGCCGCCACCGACACGCCGAACGCTGAAACGGTCGTTTCACCCACCAGAAGAGGTTTACAGCCGATCGCCAATCGTCCCGTATGGACCGACGGGCGTTCCTCGCGACGGCGGTCGCTGGCACTTCCGTTTCACTCGGCGGGTGTCTGGAGGATTCCCCGCACGCGTCCGCCGCTGACCCGCCGGACGAAGTCGTCGACGAGGAATTCGCGTCGATCTCCCTGGAGGACGCGGTAGCGGCGGTCGACGAACCGCCGGTGATCACGTTTCGCGAAGTCGACTCGCAAGTCGCAATCGAGGGCAGCCTCACGTACAGTTCGAGCAGTTGCGGTGGAATCGAACTCGGCGAAACGGATTACGTCGCGGACGACGGGACGCTGACGACGAGCGTGGCCGGCTACTACGAGCAACCGTCGGGAACCGACTGTACGGCGGACGAAGTCAACACGGCCTACCGCCTGACGCTTACGTTCGACGACGGCCTCCCGTCCCTGGTCGAGGTAACCGAGGACGGGAATATGGGGACGTTCGAAGTGACCGGCTCTCCATAACTGGCGGCTCTCGTCGCACCCACCGGCTCCCGTGGCGAGAAGGACGTCGTGAGAACGTATTTACCGGTACGCAGACCAGAGGCGCCATGGACGACGTTCGTGAGTACGTCGAAGAAAATCGTGCTCACTGGGACGAACTCGCCGAACATCACCCCGAAACGGATCACTACGACGTCGAATCGTTCCTCCGCGGGGAGTCGACGATCCGCCGACTCGAGCGCGAGGAACTCGAGGTCGCGGGGAAACGGCTGTTGCACCTCCAGTGTCACTTCGGGCTCGACACCCTCTCCTGGGTTAGAGACGAGGGAGCGGCCCACGCGACCGGCGTCGACTTCGCGCCGACGGCGATCGAGACGGCCCGCGAGTTGCGCGACCGGGTCGACCTCTCGCCGGAGCGCGTTCGATTCGTCGAGAGCGACGTATACGAACTGGACGAGACGCTCGAGGAATCGTTCGAGATGGTCGTGACGACCTACGGGACGATCTACTGGCTACCGGATCTCGACCGCTGGGCCGAGGTGATCGCCACGCACCTCGAACCCGGCGGAACATTCTACATGGCCGACGGTCACCCGTTCGTCGAACCGTTCCACCACGAGAGCACGGCTGCGGATCTACAGGTCGCGTATTCGTACTTCGACGACGAACCGATCACGATGGAGGGAGACGGGAGTTACGCGGGCTGGGATTTCGGGCTCGACAACCGGCGGTCGCACGGCTTTACGCACACGCTCGGCGAGATCGTCACCGCGCTCACCACGGCGGGACTCGAGATCGACTTCCTCCGCGAGTATCCCTGGTCGTTCTTCCAGCGATTCGACGCGATGGACGTCGACGAGGACGACCGGTGGTGGCTGCCAGATCTGGAGTACGCCCTGCCGTTTACGTTCTCGTTGCGGGCGAGTCGGCCGGCCGACGCGTGACCGGGCGGTGCTCTCCCACGGCGGTTTCGGTACGTTCTAAGTACTCGCCCACGAGAGTCGCCGATATGGATACACTGCTCCTCTCGGACGACGACGTCGACACCTACGCCGATATGTCCCGCGTCATTCAGGCGCTCGAAGACGCCTTCGCCGCCTACGAGCGTGGAAACGCACAGATGCCGGCCAAGTCCTACATCGACTTACCGAAGTACAACGGCGACTTCCGGTCGATGCCCGCCTATCTCGAGACCGACGACTGGGACGCGGCCGGACTGAAGTGGGTCAACGTCCACCCGGACAATCCGGCAAACTTCGACCTGCCGACCGTCATGGGGACGATGATTTACTCCGATCCCGAGACGGCGTATCCCCTCGCCGTCATGGACGGGACGGAACTGACGATGAAGCGAACCGGCGCGGCGGCCGCCGTCGCGACCGACCATCTCGCCGTCGAGGACGCGACAAGTCTGGGAATCGTCGGCGCCGGCGTGCAGGCCTACACCCAGCTCGAGGCGATCAGCGAGATCCGCCCGATCGAGACGGTCGTCGTCAGCGACCTCGACGACGAGCGCGTCGAGCGATTCGTCGATACCTTTGCCGACCGGTTCGACGTCCGTGGTGGATCCATCTCTGAGGCGGGTCACTGCGACGTGCTCTCGACGGTCACGCCGGTTCGCGACCCGATCGTCGGCCCCGACGACGTCGGCGAACACACGCACGTCAACGCGATGGGTGCCGACGCCGAGGGCAAGCACGAACTCGCTGACGACCTGCTGCTCGGGGCGACCATCGTCATCGACGACCACGAGCAGTGCACACACTCCGGCGAGATCAACGTCCCGTACCACGAGGGCGTCCTCACCGACGAGGACATCGCGGCCGAGCTCGGCGAGATCGTCGTCGGCGAGCGTGCGGGCAGGACAGGCGACACCGGCGTGACGGTCTTCGACTCGACCGGCCTCGCCATCCAGGACGTCGCCGCTGCCCACGTCGTGTACGAGGAGGCGAGCGCGGGCGAGGGCGGCAGTCCGTTCGACCTCGTCGGCGCCGGAAACTGAGGCCGGTCGGCCCCTCCCGGATCAGGAGGGTTCGATCTCGGCCACGACCTCGTCGCACTCGGTGCAGATCGCCTCGAAGACACCTCGATCCCGATCGAACTCGATGTCCTGAATCGTTTCGTCTTCGCACGTGGGACAGCGACGCCTGTACTGTATCTCTCGACTCCCCCGGGGCGCGCCGAGTGCCAACATCGTCGTCCGCTCGTCGCCCCGGTTGTGGGCGAGCTGGAATTCGTCGGGGCCAAAGCGGACCGCCTCGCCGGCTCCCACGCTGACGTCGCCGGCTTCGGTTTCGAAGGTCACCGTCCCCGCCGTGACGACGAAAACCTCCTCCTGATCGCGGTGGCGGTGGTAG
>SLIS01000252.1 GCA_007135505.1 Halovivax sp. | reverse complement strand
GTCCTGTCCGGGCGGAGCGCCGTCGGGCCCACGATCCGAGGGCGGTCCGGAGCCCGAGCCGGATCCATCCGACCCGGCGTGTTCTGGTGGTCCAGGCCGATCCGGCGGGCCGTCGTCCGCCGACGCGGACCGTTCGTCACCGTCGGCGCGCGTCTCACTTGCCGATCCGTCGCCGGATGACTCGTCGTCCGCCGGCAGGTCGGTGTCCATTCCCGTCCAGTCACCGTCGAGTCCGTCGCGATCCACATTCTGGCTCGCACCGTCGTTACCGCCGCTCGCGAACGCACCCCCGCCGACGAGGATCCAGGCGGTAAGTGCGACCGTCAGGACGACGAGCAACCAGAGTCCGACGACGAACGCCGGAGACGGCGACGGCGCGTCGCGAGCTGGTGACCGATCCGGGCGCATGGACGCCAGCTAGACGAACTCGCCCGCCATCGTTACTCGGTGCAATCAGCCCGATACTGGTTGCGTACAGTAGCGGTCGAACGCGCGGCGGCGTCCACCACACTCGCCGCTCGCTCGAACACCGTCGAATGCTAGCACCTGTAGCCGGTCGAACAACGGTTTTCCACGCACACCGAGTTGACGAATGCACAGCCTTCCGCCTGCATGAACGGACCCTTCACCCCTCCTCGTCAGAATGAGTCGATATATCTGGACAATCGTACAGAAATCGGGCGATACGCCTCACGAAGCGGCCGGATGTTGGCGTGTGTCAACGCAACTCACGAAGAATTATGTACGATTAACCCAACTGAACCGATATGGCGTCCGCCAGCCAGCACGAGACGCGTTCGCTCGACGAGCAGCCCACACGACGCGTAGCGAATATTCTCGGGCTCCTTCGAGTAACATTTTGAGCGGCGGACACCCGTCTCGGCTCGCCGACACCGATCCCGAGGCGTCGTCGTCCGTATCCCGACACTCGTAGCCAGCGAGGTCGGGCCGGCCAAATCCACCCGCAAGCCGTGCGGGTGGTCGATTCGCGAAGCACACTGTCCCACACGAACGCACGAACCACCACATCCCGGAAACGATGAGCACATACGACGACCCACACCCGACGCACCGACCCGAACCGACCAGCCCACCCGACGACATGGTCCAGGTTCTCGACACCGACGGGGCCATTCTGCCCGGCGCCGAGCGCCCCGGCCTCGCCGACGCGGAGCTCCTCGATATGTACGAAGAGCTCGTCCTCGCCCGGCGCTTCGACGAGCGGGCCACCGGCCTGCAGCGCCAGGGACGCATCTCGACCTACGCGCCGATGGCCGGCCAGGAGGGCTCGCAGGTGGCGACCAGTTTCGCCCTCGACGACGCCGACTGGCTCGTTCCGACCTACCGCGATCACGCCGCCAAGCACGCCCACGGCCGGTCGTACGCGTCGCTGCTCAGCCACCTCCGGGGGTATCGCGAGGGCTACGCCGTCCCCGAGGACGTCAACGTCCTGCCGGAGTACATTCCGATCGGGACACAGGTCCCACAGGCGATGGGGCTGGCGTGGGGATTCACGATGCAGGGTCACCACGAGCGGGCCGTCCTCTGTCACTTCGGCGACGGCGCGACCTCGACGGGGGACTTCCACGAGGGACTCAACTTCGCCGGGGTCTACGACGTCCCGGCGGTCTTCGTGTGTAACAACAACCAATGGGCCATCTCGATGCCGGTCGAGGCCCAGACGGCGACCGAGACGATCGTCGAGAAGGCAGACGCCTACGGCATCGAGGGCGTCCGCGTCGACGGGACGGACCCCCTCGCCGTCTACGCTGTGACGCGAGCCGCCCTGCAGAAGGCGAAATACCCGGCCGACGGCGAGAGTCGGCCGACGCTGATCGAGTCCTGCCAGTATCGCCTCGGCCCGCACTCGACGGCCGACGACCCCTCCGCCTATCGTGACGAATCGGATGCCGACGGCTGGGAGGAGCGCGATCCGCTCGAACGGCTCGAGCGCTTTCTCTATCGCGAGGGACTTCTTGACGACGACCTGGCAGACGAGATCGAAGCTGACGTCGAGGACTGTCTCGCCCGGGCAGTCGAGGCGGCCGAGGCCCAGGAGACCGATCCGGAACGGATCGTCGAGCACGTCTACGAGGAACCGACCGTCCGCCTGCGCGAGCAACTGGCCGACCTCGAGGAACTGCGCGAGCGCTACGACGACGCGGCGTTCGGGGAGGTGGGCGAATGAGCACCACGCACGACGCGACGGCGTCGGTGGATTCGGATGCCGAGGTGACGTCGCTCTCGCTCGTCGAGGCGGTCCGCGACGGACTGTCGGGTGAGCTGGCCCGCGACGACAGCGTCGTCGTCCTGGGCGAGGACGTCGGCACGAACGGCGGCGTCTTTCGGGCGACCGAGAACCTCCAGGACGAGTTCGGTCCGAACCGCGTCATCGACACGCCGCTGGCGGAGTCGGCGATCGTCGGCTCCTCGATCGGGCTCGCCCTCTCGGGGATGCGCCCGGTCGCGGAGATGCAGTTCATGGGCTTTGCCTCCCCGGCGTACGACCAGCTGGTCAGCCACGCCGCGCGGATGCGCTCTCGTACCCACGGTCAGTACACGCTCCCGATGGTCGTCCGGATGCCCTACGGCGGCGGGATCTCCGCCCCCGAGCACCACTCCGAATCCCGGGAGGCCGCCCTGGTCCACGAACCGGGACTGAAGGTCGTCACGCCGAGTACACCCGCCGACGCGAAGGGCCTGATCGCGGCCGCGATCCGCGATCCCGACCCCGTGATCGTCCTCGAGCCAAAGCGCCTCTACCGCGCCTTCCGCGAGGACGTCCCCGTCGAGGCCTACACGACGCCGATCGGCGAGGCATCGGTGCGCCGGGAGGGATCCGACGTCTCGCTTTTCACCTGGGGTGCGAGCACCCGGCCGGCGCTGGCCGTGGCCGACGAACTCGCCGACGAGACGGGAATCGACGTGGAGGTCGTCGACCTTCGCAGCCTGTCGCCGCTCGACGTCGAAGCCATCGCCGACTCGGTGACGAAGACGGGTCGCGCCGTCGTCGTTCACGAGGCACCGAAGACCGCCGGCGTCGGCGCCGAGGTGACGGCGACGATCAACGAGGAGGCGCTCTACTCCCTCGAAGCGCCCGTCACCCGCGTGACCGGCTTCGACGCGCCCGTGCCGCTGCACTCGCTCGAGGACTTCTACCTGCCACAGGCGCTTCGCATTCGCGAGGGTGTGCTGGAGACGGTCGAGGCATAGTCCAACCGGTGGTGTTCGGCCGAGAACGGGTTTCCGAAGCCCAATCGTTTAAGCGCCACTCAACCCTCGCATCTCGCATGGCCGATTACCTCGACGAGTCAGTCCGGCGGTACCTCCGGGCGACCGGTCCCGAACACGACGAGATTCACGCGGCGATGGCCGACCACGCCGACGAGCACGGCTTCCCGATAATCGGCCCCGACGCTGGGGGTGTCCTTCGGTCGTACGCCGCGGCGACGCGGGCGGAGCGGATCTTCGAGTTCGGCTCCGGCTTCGGCTACTCGGCCTACTGGTTCCTCCAGGGGATGGTCGACGACGGCGAGGTCGTCCTCACCGAAATCGACGAAGACGAACTGGCAGCGGGAGAAGCGTTCCTCGGGGATGCGGGGGTGGCCGATCGGGCCACGTTCGAGCACGGCGACGCGATGGAGATCGCCCGCGAGTACGACGGCCCCTTCGACGTCGTGCTGATCGATCACCAGAAGTCCCGCTACGCGGACGCGTTCGAACTGATTCGAGACGAACTCGCGCCGGGCGGGGTCGTCATCGCGGACAACATCTTCTACGGGGCGGTCGATTACGAGGACATCCTGCCGTACGTCGAGTCCGGCGAGCCCCTTCCCGACGACGAGAACACGCGGGGAATCGCCGACTACCTCGACACCGTTCGGGCGGCAGACGGATTCCACACGGTGGTTTTGCCCGTCGGGAGCGGTCTCGCCGTGACGACGCGGGAACGAGCCTGAGCGGATCGGATTCTGCCAAACCGGCAGGTACGCTTATACACGTGGATTGAAACGTTCAGTCCGTGACACTGCGACGGACGAAATCACTCGACGCCCTCGCGCGGGAAGTGACGGACCACGACCTGGTGGTCGTCCCCGAACCGCCCCTGGCCGACGCGCTCAATCGACGAGTACGGGAACCGCGAGTCGGCCAGTTCGCGGTCACGCCACGGCGGCTGGCCGCGCGGCGCCGGGAGTCGGCCGAGGATCGACTGGCGTTCCTGCGAGTGATCGAG
>SLIS01000258.1 GCA_007135505.1 Halovivax sp. | reverse complement strand
GTCAGACACCACTTCGGACGGAAACGACGAACCGGACCGCCAGCCGATCGATCGCGAGGCTGCGACCGCTCGTGACGCTTCGGCCGGTCGTACCACCTCGACCGATCGCGAGGCTGCGACCGCTCGCGACCACCACGAACTCGTCCACAGCGAGCCGACGGACGTTCGCTTTCGCTCGGGCGAGGAGACGTGTGCGGCGACGCTGTATCGGCCCCAGGACGCCGCGGGCGAGACGCCCTGCGTCGTGATGAGCCACGGGTTCAGCCTGACGCGCCGCGACGGGCTGGACCGCTTCGCCGACCGGTTCGCGGCCGCGGGGATCGCGACGCTTTCTTTCGACTTCCGGCACCTCGGGGACAGCGACGGCGAGCCGCGCCAGCTGATCGACGCCGACCGCCAGCAGGCGGATCTGGTCGCCGCGATCGACGCTGCACGACGGCGTTCGGAAATCGACGCCGACCGGATCGCACTCTGGGGCTTTTCGTTCGGCGGGGGCCACGTCCTGTCCGTCGCCGCGAGCGAGGACCGGCTGGCGGCGGCCGTCGCGATGGCCCCGTTTCTCGACGGGCTGGCGGCGGCGCGGGCGTACGCCCTGCGGGACAACGTGCGGTACGTGAGCGAGGCGGTCCGGGCCGGCCTGGCGCGGCGGCCGATGCGGATGGCCGTCACCGGCCCGCCGGGGGCCCCCGCGATACTCACCCAGCCGGAGGCCGAACCCGGCTTCGAACGCGTCCGTGGCCCGGACTCGCGCTGGCGCAACGAGTTCCTCGCGCGGCCGAGCCAGCCGATCGTCGGCTACCGGCCCGTGCGCGATGCCGACAGCGTGGAGTGTCCGCTGTTGGTCTGTTTCGCCACCGAGGACACGATAGCGCCGCCGGAGGCGATCGAGCGGGCTGCCGATCGGGCGCCGGCGGGAACGCTTCGGCGGTATCCGATCGGACACTTCGACGCGTTCTTCGAGGGGTTCGATGCAGTCGCTGGCGACCAGGTCGCGTTTCTCGAGGAGACGGTAGGGTAGGGAGGTGGCGGGCAGAAGGTGACGGTCGTCGATCGAGCAGGTATCGTCGCACGACCGCGGTCGGGGTGGTTGGTCAGCGGGGCCGGGATTGGTGGGTGTATCGGGCTGTAGTGTTCCGGTCGATATACGAGTCGCTGCAGTTGCTCCCGCATCACGGATCGCGATGGCCTCCCGATCGGAAGATGGCCGAGCCGGCAGCGAAATTCACACTACCGTGGTGACGTCCACACCGGCTATATGCCGAGCGATGACGTAGTCCGAACCGATGCCGGAAGAAGAACTTTTCAAAACCGAAGAACGGGTTAGAAGAGCGGAGATCGCCGATGCGCTGCGCGATGCCGCGGCGCAGCTCGAATCAGGTTCCGTCCGGTTAGTGAGTGACACGGCGGACCAGTCCGTCACTGTTCCGGACCACCCGCGCTTCGAAGTCGAACTCGAACGGCTCACGGATTCGGAAACCGGCGAGCAACGATACGAACTCGAGTACGAAATCAGGTGGACGACGTAGCACCATCGGTGTGCTACGTTCACTCTCTTCAGGATGCAGTTTCACTCACGCATCGCGGGTTTCACCCATACCAACCAGTTGAGAGACGGCGGAGCCGATAAACGGTAGCAGAAGTACCTGTTAGCATGGGAGAGACGATCCTCGTTCCGATCGACGGCTCACCGTTGTCACAGCGGGCGCTTCGACACGCTCTCGAAACGTTCCCGGACGCTGAAATCATTGCCTTCCACGTGGTGAACATCTACGAGCCGGGATACGACGGAGGCGATACAGCCGTCTCCGAACTGCTCCGGGGGTCCGGGAAGTGGGACGAGATAGAACGAGAGGCAGCAGATCACGTACTCTCGGCGGCAGAAGCGATCGCTGCCGAGTACGATCGAGGGATCGACACCGACTCGGATATCGGTGATCCACAGCGACTCATTCCCGACTACGCCGGAGAGAACGCCGTCGATCATATCGTGATGGGGGTGCACGGGCGAGCGGCGGAAGATCGATCGTTGGTCGGCCGAGTGGCCGAAACCGTATTCTTCCGCTCCCCTGTCTCAGTAACGATCATTCGCTGAGATACTTACCCGCTCTCGTATAGTGAGGCTAGTACTGCCGGGTGAGCTAGTGATCGAGTCTGACAGAAGCGACGCGTTCAACGGAGCCGTGCTGAACCAATCCCCTGTATCCAGCAGACGGTTCTTGACAGAATATGAGTCGGCCACTCGGGTTCTGCTGAATAGACGACGCGAGTGTCGCACGAACGGCGGGGTGACTGGAGCGGATTGGGCCGCTCCTGAACGCTACCAGTGACTACCCGCTCGGCGATGGGGAGTCTGTTGATGTTTTCTATGACCAATCAGTGACGCAGAGAAACGGTTTATCCCTAGGATGCTAAACGGAGGGACGTGTCTCCGGACGTTCGATGTGCAGACCCGGACGACGCGACGGCAATCCGGGAAATCGCTCGCAAGAGCTGGCACGCCGCCTACGACCCGATCCTCGGGGCCGAGACGGTCACGGAGACGATCGACCAGTGGTACGCACTCGAGGCCCTCGAGGCGTCGATCACCGAGGCCCGTGCCCGTGAGGATGCCGTCTTCCTGATCGCCTCCGAAGCGGACGAACCCCTCGGTTTCGCACACGCCGGTCCGCACCGCGAGCGACCGGCGGTCGCGTCGCTGAACCGGCTCTACGTTCGTCCCGACCGGTGGAACGAGGGAATCGGCACGGCGCTACTCGAGCGCGTCCAGGACTCCCTCCGCGGAGCGTACGATCGGCTGTACCTCGCCGTCCTCGCGGACAACGAGGTGGGCGTCTCGTTCTACGAATCGACCGGTTTCGAACGGGTCGCAACGCAGGACAGCGACCTGAAACCGGAAGTCGAGGAGTACGTCTACGAGAAACCACTCTGATTGGGTCTGCGGAAACACGAAGGGGACTGGAAATTCTATTCGGACTCAGAAGTGGTCTGAGGCATCGATACACCCACCCTTGAAATCCACCACACACAACGGCGCCGAGTATCTGGTCGCGTTGTCGATGCTTCAACCCAGAACCCACCTCCCCGCAGGCGAGTGCGTGAGACAGCTTCATGCTATGGTAAGACGTAGCATGATTTACCATGCCACTCTACATGGACATCCACAGAGACCTCGACGCGAGTTTCGAAGACGTTGCCCAGGCCCACCAACGGGACGTCGAAACCCAGGGGGAGTACGAATCGGACTTCAAGGAGTTCTGGTACGACGCGGACAGCGGCACTGCGTTCTGCCTGTTCGAAGCCCCCGACAAAGAAACCGGTGAGAAAGTCCACAACGAGGCCCACGGCCTTCTCGCCGAGGAGATCCACGAAGTACAGCACGGAAAGTGACATCCTCCCCGCCCCAACGGGCGAGGAGTCCCGAGTCGAGCGAAACGAAAATCCGCGGACGTCGCAACGCTTCGATCCTCAGCGTTGGGATAATACGGTTTGTACCCAACCCCTTCGCCCGGTGTGAACCGCCCCGAGAATCGTCCCGACACCACGCCTGATCCGGGATAGGCACGAAACGACCACCTGACCGTCGACGCGGCTCGGACCCTCATCACGACGATCGGATCCCGCCGGAGTTGGTAGTACAGCCCGTCCGTCACGCGGTTGTTGGAACGGCTCGAACGAGGGCGGTCTCCGTCGGTCGCCGGTACTGGCACGCCGATCGTACTCGTCACTGTCCTCGGGAAACTGAACGGCCAATACCGCTCGGTTGGCCGTGTCGACGTCACCGCCCGCGACCTCGGCCACCTGCTCGGCAGTCGCACAAGCAGCGCGCGAAACCGGGTGCTGGCTTCGTTGGTGGTACGTGGTTCCGATCACCGTCGCAAGCGACCCGGTCTGTGCATCGGAACTGCTGGGGCTGGTACGGGCGTTCCGTGTTACAGAATTGATCCGTGTCGTCGCGATCTCGCCATCACGCCCCGCGCCGAACGTTACTAATATCCGATAATAACGAAAATAGTATATATGTGCCGTTTGTCACGAAGGCACATGGGCAGGGTTCAGGTCACCGATCGGCGTCGAACGAGTCGCGTCGGCGGGAGGCGGTAGCGATGTACTTCACGATCAAACTGATTCGGTTTTGCGTCAGGCTGGTGTTGTGGCCGTTTCGACTGACGCTCTCGTTGCTTTCGGCCGTTCTCGGCGCCGTCCCCGGCGTGACCGGTGGCGGCGGTATCGGCGACG
>SLIS01000384.1 GCA_007135505.1 Halovivax sp. | reverse complement strand
TGGACCGAGGGCGAGGACTTCGAGTACACGGAACTGGGCGAGGAGGGCCACGGTTCGACGGACATAGAACAGAAGGTCCGGAAGTTCGACCTGCTCGGCGACTACCTGGAGCGACGGCTGTAGGGCGACGGACACGCCCGCCGTCGACTCGTCGATTGAGTCGGCGACGGAACTCAGTTACAGCCAGTTACTGATTCTCTGCTCCCGATTCGGCAACTTCGTCGGCAGCGTCCACGACGTCCTCGAACGCCCGCAGGATCACGCGCTTGGCGACGGCGCCGCGAGTCGTCCAGTGGGTCGCGTAGTCGAGCATGTCGTCGTAGATGTCGGGCTTGCAGCCGGCGGCCTTGGGGTGGCCGCCGCCGTTGACGCGACCGGCGACCTCGTGACACCGCTCGAAGGTCTCGGTGCCCCGAATCGAGGCGCTTCCGGCGGGTTTGACGATCACGGCGGCGTCGGCGCCCGCCTCGCGCAGCCCTTCGGCGGCCTCGTTCTGCGAACATCGACCGTAGGTGACGCCGACGGTGTAGGGGCCGACGTCGTGGAACTCGGCGCGGTCGATCGCGTACTCGATCAGTCGGTTCTTCTCGACGCGACGGTCGGCGATGAACGCCCGGACCCACTCGGGCAGGTCGGCGCCGTACTCGCGGACGACCTCGACGTACTCGGCCGGGTCGGTCCAGTAGGCGTAGTCGGCGAGGTCGTCGCTGCGGGGGTCCTCGCGGATCCAGAGATCGTGATCTCGCGTGACGGCGACGAGGTCGGTGTGGCGATCCGCGAAGTCGTACTCGAGCGAGCGGGCCACGACGTCGGCGCTGCACTCCTCGTCGGAGTCCCCGACGACGAGTTCCGCACCCGCCTCGCGGACGGCGTCGGCCACGTCGTCGTCCCACTGGTGGTGGTCGTACCAGCGGACCGACGAGGCGACGTCGACGGCCGCCTCGAGTTCGTCCGCGACGTACTCGTAGCGATCGGGAGCCAGGTCACAGACGAAGAGGTCCACCCCCGACTCGGCGTAGCCGGCGACCCGTCCCAGCGCGTCCTCGACGTCGTGGGGACTCGCCGGGACGAGGACGACGTCGTGCGGGCCCGGCTCGGGGACGTCGATGGCGTCCGTGGCGTCGGACGGTTCGGTCGCCGGATCGCCGTCGGTGGTTTCGTCGTCGGCGTCGGTCGGTTCCGGGACGTCGCGGGCGTCGTCGTAGGCCTCGCGGATCAGGGCGACGCAGGCGAGTCCGTCGGCGTCCGGGTCGGCGACGACGGCGACCTCGGCTCGTTCGAGCGCCGCTTCGAGGCGCTCGGTCTCGAGGTCGTCCTCGACGTCGTCGGGGAGAAAGAAGCCGGCACCGGGGAGGAGGCTCCGCCGGGCGGGATCGAGATCCGTCGTATCGAACAGGTCGTCCATGGCCGGTGTTAGATCAGCGGCGGGAAGAAACCGCCGGTCCGTTCGTCAGGGGAACCGGTTCGTTCCCTGGGGGTGCCGGTTCGTCCGTCAGGGGTGCCAGTCCGTTCGTCCGTCGGGCGCGCCTGTCTAGAGGGGTTAGGTACCGGCCGAGGTCAGGTGCCGACCGCGAGTTCGTCGTCCGGCTCCGAGCGCTCACCGTCCCCGAGCTGTCTGACCGTGAGGACGGGGACGGTCGACTGGCGAACCAGGTGCTCGGCGACGCTGCCGAGCAGCGGTCGGTGCTCGCCGTGTCGACCGCGGGTACCAGAGACGATCAGGTCGGCCTCGACCTCGCTCGCGTAGGCGCGGATCTCTGGTGCCGCCCGACCCTCGCGGACCGCGGTCGTGATCGGCATCTCCCCCGTTCGCTGCGTGAACGAGTCCAGCGCCGTTTCCGCCTGAGATTCGAGGGCCGCCCGGTACTCCTCGCGCAGTTCTTCCGGCGCGGAGTCGACCTCGCTCGTGTCGAGAACGGTCACCGCGTGGACCTGCGCGTCGAACCGGTCGGCGAGATCGAGTCCGACGTCGATCGCCCGTTCGCCGCTCTCGGAGCCGTCCGTCGCGACGACCACTTTCTCGAACATGGCCGCCGATACGAGTCCGACCCCTATAATTCCCGACCCGACGATCCGGAGCCGATCGAGGCGATCAGTGTTCGGACCGGTCCGCTCTCCGGTAGGGAGACCTTTTTGACCCCGGTCGACGCACAGTCGGGCATGAACGGACGCGAGTCACTCGCCGTCGACACGGTCCTCGCTCCGGTCGACGGAAGCGACGAGTCGACGTCCGCCGTCGAGTACGCCGTGGCGGTCGCCGACCGGTACGACGCCACGATCCACGTGCTCTTCGTCCTCAGTCGGGAGATGGTCCTCGGAATGGACGCGAAAGCGGTCGAGGAAGCGACGATCGCCCGAAACGTCCGGGAGTTTCTCGCCGACGTCAGGACCCACGCCGACCTCGAGGACGTTCCGATAACGACCTCGACCGCCCACGGGTTCTCGTCCAGCCGGTTGACCCACCACCCCGGCAGCGTCGTCCTCGACACGGCGGAGGACATCGACGCTGACTTCGTCGTCCTGCCGCGGGCGCCGACCGAGGATCGGGCGACGGTCCTCGAGACGGTCGCCGAGTACGTCCTCGGCTACGCGAGCCAGCCAGTGCTGTCGGTCTGAGCGCGGGCGTCAACGCCCCACGTGAATGGGGTCGGCTCCGTTCGGAACTGGACGCCGACTCCGCACTGGCCGACCTCGTGCGCGCCTGCCCGGTCGCCGACGGTCAGGCCCCGTCGAGTCGGATCGACATCTCCAGGTCGAAGCTCTCGGAGCCGACGGTCTCGAAGCCGATCTGTTCGTAGAGCCTGATGGCGGCCCCGTTCCAGCGCTCGACGGTGAGCCAGACGTGGTCGATCCCGCGAGCGCTCGCCTCGCCGAGGAGGTGGGCGAGGAGCTCGGTGCCGATCCCCGCACCCTGGTAGTCCTGCAGGACGAAGATCGCCAGTTCCCACTCGTAGTCGGCTGGATCGGTGATCGAACCCGGCTCGTCGGTGTCCGGGACGAGGACGGCGTGCCCGACGTACGGGTGGCCGCCCGGCTCGTCGCCCAGGGTCGAGTTGGCGTCCGTCTCGCCGGTCGCGTTGGAGTCTGCGTCCTCGGCCGAGAGCAGTCGAACGCCGGCGTTGACGCCGTTCTCGACGAGCGGCGAGAGCCACTTGCGAATCTGCGTCTCGCCGGTCGGTGGAATGCCCTGAGCGCGGTCGGCCGGGTGAAAGGCCGTGTACATCCGGGTGAGCGACTCGTGGACCTCGTCTCCCGTCCCGAGGGCCTCGATCGACAGCCGTCTGCCCTCGGCGTCCGTGAACGTGGCCGGCGGCTCCGGGAACGGGCCGGCCGGCTCGTCCGGGTATCGTCGGGACAGTTCCATGTTCATCGTACCAGTTTGACCGTCATCGAGGCGTTCAGCAGGACGAACTCCGTGATCGGGCCGAGCCGGATCTTCCCCATAGGCGTCTCCGTCCCGCCGCCGATCACGACCTGATCGAAGCCCTCTCGCTCCGCGAGGTCGACGAGCGCCGGTCCGGGGTCGCCGTCGAGGTACCTGAGGTCGGCGTCGAGTCCGGCCGAGTCGACGACGGTCGACGCCTCCTCGTACATCGCCTCCCGCGAGCGGGGGGAATCGGGCTTCTCGAGGATGGCGACCACCAGCTCGTCGCCCAACGCGTGCGCCCGCTCGACCGTCTCCGTCAGGGCCCGGATCGACTCGTCGGTTCCGCCGAGACCCAGCAATACCTTCATAGTTCCCGTACGGGGAAGGTCGGGAAAATAATTGCGGGACCTGTTCGAGCCCTGGCACTGCGGGACTGGCACCGCAGGAATTAGAATATAATTGAGTGTGGCTCGAAATAATTGTTCGGTCGATAATTTTTATCGCTATATGTATCCGAACTTCTGGCGCGCGCACCAAATATTCCAGGACCGTTCGGTTTCGGAGAAAGGTACTCCAGCGACGCCAACGAGAAATTAATTTGAAATGGTTATTTTCATACACAACCCGGTCGGTCGTACGTCTGTCTGTGACTTTTTCCCGGAAATGATACGTAACAGACCGTTTAACACTGCCAAAAGCATTAATTATAATACTCCCTGAATATGTGTACATGCGACTTGCAGGGTGTCCACACAACCGCGACCGTAACGGGCCGAACGAACACCGGGTGCGACCGGGCAAACGAGGGCAACAATGACGGGACTCTATCGACGGCGTCTGCTCCAAATCGGGGCGGCACTCGGCATCACCGGGGCGGTTTCG
>SLIS01000261.1 GCA_007135505.1 Halovivax sp. | reverse complement strand
AGGAAGACGGCGGTCTTGTCGGAGATGCGGGCGGCCTGTTGCATATTGTGAGTGACGATGACGACGGTGTACGCCTCGGCCAGTTCCTCGACGAGGTCCTCGATCTTCGAGGTGGCGACGGGGTCGAGCGCGCTCGCGGGCTCGTCCATCAGGATGACCTCGGGATCGGTCGCGATGGCGCGGGCGATGCACAGGCGCTGTTGCTGGCCGCCGGAGAGGTCGAGGCCGGACTTGTCGAGCTGATCTTCGACCTCCTCCCAGAGTGCGGCACGTTCTAAGGCCTGTCTGACCTGGGCGTCGACGTCGCCGTCGTCCTTGTTCTGCACCCGGAGGCCGTAGGCGACGTTGTCGTAGATGCTCTTCGGGAACGGGTTCGGCTTCTGGAAGACCATGCCGATTTTCCGACGGAGGGCGACCGGGTCGACGTCCGCGTCGTAGACGTTCTTCCCGTGGAAGTAGAGGTCGCCCTCGACGCGGGCGACGTCGATCAGGTCGTTCATCCGGTTGATCGAGCGCAGGAACGTCGACTTCCCACAGCCCGACGGCCCGATGAGTGCGGTCACCTGTTTCTCGGGGATGTCCATGGTGATCCCGTCGAGCGCCTGGGTGTCGCCGTAGTAGACGTCGATGTCCCGGGCCTCGATGACCGCGTCGTCGACCGAGACCGCCGGCTCGGCTCGGTCGTCCCATCCGGAGCGGGCGCTGTCGGACGATCCGGTTTCATCCGTGACCGTGTCGGCCGTCCCAGTCGTCTCGTCGGCGGCGCTCCCGTCGGCCGTCATCTGACTGGGTGAACGGTTGGCCGGGCGCGTGGTAGCGCTTTCGGTCCGGTGGCGGTCGCGGAGGACGGGTACGGCGTCGGCCAGGTCGGTTCGAAGTCGGGCAAGCAGGGTCGATCGGGTGGTGTCGTCGGTCATGGGTGGGTCACGATCGTCGGTCGAAGCGGTTCCGGATGTAGATCGCCGTCGCGTTCATCAGCAACAGGACCGCGAGCAGGACGATGATCCCGGCGGCGGCGATGTGCTGGAAGTCCGCGTGGGGTTCCATCGCCCACGCGAAGATCTGCATCGGCATCGCGGCGAACGAGCCGGTCGGATCGGTCAGGTCCGGCGGGCCGAACATCGTCGTCGCCGCGCCGACCATGATGATCGGGGCGGTCTCGCCGATGGCCCGGGACAGCGAGAGGATGATGCCCGTCATGATGCCGGGGATCGCCTCGGGCAGGACGACGTTGCGGATCGTCTGCCACTTCGTCGCGCCCGTTCCGTAGGAGGCCCGGCGCATCGAGTCCGGGACCGCCCGCAGCGCCTCCTGGGTCTGGACGATGACGATGGGCAGGATGAGCAACGTCAGCGTGAGCGCGGCGGCGATCAGACTGGCGCCGGCGCCCATCGCCCGGACGAACAGCGCGAGGCCGAGCAGGCCGTAGACGATCGAGGGGACGCCCGCGAGGTTGGCGATGTTGGCCTCGATGAACCGGGTCAGGGACGACTCGCTGGCGTACTCCTCCAGGTAGATCGCCGCGCCGACGCCCAGGACGAGCGTGAAGATCGCCGTGAGCGCGATCAGGTAGATCGACCCCACGAGGGCGGGGTAGATGCCGGCCGGGCCCGTCTCGAGGTCGCCGTAGTTGGCGGGGATGTAGTTTTCCGCCCGGAAGGACGGCGGGTGCGTCAGGAATTCCCAGGTGAGCCAGCCTCGGGCTTCGAAGACGACGTCGAGCAGGAGGGCGATCAGGGCGACGATGCCGATCGCGGTCGCGACGAGACAGAGGCCGAGGAAGACCCGGCCGAACAGCCGCATCCGACGGATGGAACCGTCCTCGGTGCCGAACGCGTCTGTCTCGGTTCGGGTACTCATTCGTACTCCTCCCGGTAGCGGGCGCGAACCCACATGCTACCGACGTTCATCGAGAAGGTCAGCAGGAACAGCGTGAGGCCGATCGCGAACAGGCTCATGTAGCCGATGGATCCGACGGAGGCGTCGCCGGTTCCGATCTCGACCATGTAGGCCGTCATCGTCTGCATCTCGGCGAACGGACTCGCGGTGATCTGGGGCAGCATCCCGACCGCGAGCGTGACGGCCATCGTCTCGCCGATCGCCCGGGAGATCGCGAGGATGTACGCCGCCAGGATGCCCGAGAGCGACGCCGGCAGGACGACCTGGGTCGAGACCTCGAACTTCGTCGCGCCGAGGCCGTAGGCCGCGTTTCGGAGGGAATCCGGCACGGAGCTCATCGCGTCCTCGGAGATGGACGAGACCATCGGGATGATCATGATGCCGACCACGATCGCCCCGGAGAGGGCGTTGAACGTCCCCACCTCGGGATAGAAGTACTGGATGATCGGCGTGATGAAGGAGAGGGCGAAAAACCCGTAGACGATCGTCGGAATGCCGGCGAGAATCTCGAGCGTGGGTTTGACCGTGCGGCGGACGCGGTCGTCTGCGTACTCCGAGAGGTAGATCGCGGTGAGCGTCCCGACCGGGATCGCGACGAGCGCGGAGCCGACCGTGATGACGATCGTCCCCCACACCAGCGGGAGGACGCCGAAACTCGGGTCGTCGGCGGCCCGCGGGGCCCACTCGGTCCCGGTCAGGTACTCCACCAGCGAGACGTGCGCGAAGAAGTCGATCGCCCCCTCGACGAGGACGAGGATGATCGCGAGCGTGGTCAGGACGGTGACGAGCGCACACGAGAAGAAGATCCACTTGGCGCCGCGGTCGAGGACGCCGCCGACGTCGTTCGACTCGCGAGAGAGATCGACCGGGTCCGTACTCATTGGTGGCCTCCCCTGCGTTCGTCGAGTTTCGTGCGTTGTTCCTCGATGGTCTCGTCCGGAACGGCGTAGAAGCCCGCCTCGCGGGCGGTCTCCTGGGTGTGATCGAGGTAGAACTCGACGAACGCCCGGACCGCCTCGCGCTCGAGTGCGTCGACGCGCACGTAGAGGAACATCGGACGGGATAGCGGCGTGTACGTCCCCGCTTCGATGGTCTCCGGTTCCGGATAGACGCAATCCTCGCCGTTGTGGACGGCGACGAGATCGAGCTCGTCCCGGTTTTCCTCGTAGTAGCCCGCGCCGCCGAACCCGATGGCGTCCTCGTTCCCGCTGACGCCGCGAACGATGGCGTTCGTGTCCGGCGTTCCGCTGTAGTCGTTGCGGATGTTGCCGACGGCGCCGTTGATCGTTTCGGTGAAGTAATCGAAGGTACCGGAGGCGGTGTCGCGTCCATACAGCGAGATCCGCTCGTCGGGCCAGTCGTCGACGTCGGTGGCCTCGAGGTCCGGATCGTCCGCCGCGACGGCGTTCGAGGTCTCCACCGCGTCCGTCCGTTCGGCGAGGTCGCGCCAGGTCTCGACCGTCGACGCTCGCTCCCAGAGTGCCTGGAGTGCCTCCGGCGTGAGACAGTGACACCAGTCGTTGTTCGGGTGTTTCATGATCGCGAGCCCGTCCAGAACGACCTCCAGTTCGATCCACTCGACTCCGTTTGCTTCCAGGAGTTCCCGTTCGTCCGCGGCAATCGCTCGACTCGCGTTCTGGAGGTCCGTCTCACCGCGTCCGAATTGCTGGAAGCCGGCGCCGGTTCCCGACTTTCGGGCGGAGACGTCGACCTGGTTGTTCTGCCACCAGAACCGTTCGGCGACGATCGCCGTGTTCGGAAAGAGGGTGTTGGAGCCGTCGATGACGATCTCACCGGAGAGCCCGCTGTCGTCCCCGTGTGAGAGACAGCCGGCGAGAGAAGCGAGGCCCGCCCCGGCCCCGGCGAGCAGCGCACGACGCGTGAACCGCCCGTGCGTCGCGGTTCGGTCGTGATCGGACGCCCGCGGCGTTCCCATTGTCGGTGTCAACGGGCCAGGGCATCTAAATACGCTACTATGTGGTCTATATAGCTCTATATTAGACAACGCTAGACACGGATGCCACACGGGTGACTGATGAATCGAGATTCCCGTATGCGCCACGCAGCCGATGTATCTCGCACCGGACCGACGCAATAGACGGCACAGAATATATATTGATGCCACCCAAAGGACCCGCATGGAGACGCGGAAAGTGCAGGTTACCGGGGGTGCTACGTATACCGTCTCGCTCCCGAAGGAGTGGGCGACGGCGAACGACGTCGAGGCCGGAAGCACCGTCGAGTTCTATCCCGAGGACGACGCCCTGCTGCTGACGCCCCGTCGCGAGGGCGACCATCAGGAAGGAACCCTCGACGTGACGGATCTCACCGGCAACCAGCTCACCCGGGCCGTCATGACGATGT
>SLIS01000027.1 GCA_007135505.1 Halovivax sp. | reverse complement strand
GTCGAGTTCTCGATGGACTACGACGAGGACACCTACGTCGTCGACGGCGAGGAACTCGAGGGGAGCGGATTCGAACGCCTCGAACGCGTCGTCGAGAAGGCCCGGGGGATGTCCGACGCCGCCCACACCGTCTATCCATGCCGGATCGAGTCGGAAAACTCCTTCCCCTCGAACGTGGGGCTCGGTTCCTCCTCGTCCGGCTTCGCCGCCGCGGCCGTCGCCCTCGCCGAAGCGGCCGAACTCGACGCTTCCCGCGCTGAGATCTCGACCATCGCCCGCGTCGGTTCCTCCTCGGCGGCCCGCTCGGTGACCGGCGCGTTCTCCCTCCTCACCCAGGGACTCACCGACGAGGACTGTTACTCACGCCGCCTCCAGACCTCCCTGCACGAGGAACTCAGGACCGTCGTCGCCCTCGTTCCGTACCACAAGAATACCGACGACGCCCACGCAGAGGCGGCCGACAGCCACATGTTCGACGCGCGCCGCGCCCACGTCCAGGACCAACTCGCCGAGATGAAAGCCGCCCTCCGCGACGACGACTTCGAACGCACGTTCGAACTCGCCGAACGCGACTCGCTCAGCCTCGCCGCCACGACCATGACCGGTCCCGAGGGCTGGGTCTACTGGCAACCGGCCACCCTCGCCGTCTTCAACACCGTCCGCGAACTCCGCGAGGAAGAGGACGTCCCCGTCTACTTCTCGACCGATACCGGCGCCAGCGTTTACGTCAACACGACCGAAGAGCACGTCGACACCGTCGAAGAAGCCGTCTCCGAGACCGGCGTCTCCACGACCACCTGGAGCGTCGGCGGTCCCGCCAAGCTGCTGGACGAGGACGACCACCTCTTTTAATCGAACGGCGGGCAAAGAACTCGCCCTCGCGGATACCGGCGCTACTTACGACCCTACTTCCAAAACGTGGCGTGGCCCAGACAGTAGAAGAGCGCGATCCAGCCGAGGAACAGTCCGGCGACGATGACCGCGAAGTTCGCCAGAAACGTCCCGAGGACGACGAAGTGGCCGATTCCGATCGTGAGTAAAATCAGTGAGGCGCCGATCAGGAGGTGACAGTTCCGTTCGGGCTGCGGATCCATGGACGACCGCACCACGATCGAACGTAAATAGGCTCTTGTGAAGACGAGACGGACCCTGTGGATGGTAATCGGTTCGGTACCAGAACCGTGTGTGAAAAGACACGCACCATTTTCTCGAGGCGATCTGTCGAACCCAGCCGCACGGACGGCAGGACGATCGGGTCACGATTCGACCGTGCAGACCTAATGTCCGCGCCACCATAGACCGACGCATGCACGTCGTCGTCCTCGGCGGTGGCTACGCCGGGCTGGCTGTCACTCGGCGGCTCGAGCGACAACTGCCCGCAGATGTCGAGCTCACGCTAGTGAACGACTCGCCGGACCACGTGCTCCAGCACGAACTCCACCGGGCCGTCCGACGACCGGCCGTGGCAACCGACATCACCGTCTCGCTGACGCACGTGACCGACCAGGCCAGGGTCCACGTCGCGACCGTCGAGACGATCGACCGGGACGAACGGTGTATCGAGCTGACGAGCGGACGGCAGTACTACGATCTCTGTGT
This sequence comes from Halovivax sp., assembly GCA_007135505.1. The sequence goes on along the minus strand of SLIS01000027.1, from coordinate 2,672 downwards.
CGTCTGTCTGGGGGCAGAGACTGCCTATTACGGCCTCGAAACCGTCCGGACACACGCGACCCCGTTGAAGCGACTCGAGCACGCCCGGACGATTCGCGCCGATTTCCTCGAGACGATCCGGTCGGGATCCCAAGGCGGACGGGTCGTGGTCGGCGGGGCCGGCCTCTCCGGCGTCCAGGTCGCCGGCGAGCTCGCGGCACTCGCCCGGGAGGAGGGGCAATCGGAACGGACGGAGATCGTCCTGCTAGAGCAGTTAGCCGACGTGGCGCCGGGATTTCCCGAATCGTTCCAGTCGGCCGTTCGTCGGTCGCTCGAAGCACAGGGCGTCGACGTTCGGACGGGAACGACGGTCACCGGGGCCGACGGGGAAGCTGTCGACGTTCGAAACGGCGATTCCGTCGAGTACGATCAACTCGTCTGGACCGGTGGTATTCGGGGACCGGGTGCGCTGGATGGCGATCGGCCGACCGTCGGCGCCGACCTCCGCCTCGACGACCGCACGTTCGTCTGTGGCGACGCGGCACGCGTGCTAGACGTCGACGATGCGGTCGTGCCGGCGAGTGCACAGTCCGCCCTGCGAGAAGCCAGGACGGCCGCCGAGAACGTCACCAAGCTGGTCGACGGTGAACGGGCAGGTCACGTCGTCGCGGACGACGAGCTGGCCCAGTTTCGGTTTCAGTCTCCGGGCTGGGTCGTCAGTATCGGAGACGATGCGGTTGCGAAAATCGGGCCGAAAGTCCTTACCGGGGCGCCCGCGAGGGCCGCGAAAGCGTCTGTCGGCGCGGGGTACCTCGCGAAGATTGGGGCCGGGCGAAACGCCCGCAGACTGGCACTGAGCGAGTGGCAACCTGGGTCGGTGCGGTGACGATGGGATGATGGCCCTCAGGTCCAGCGATCGAGGCCCGACTGGACGAGCGACTCCTCGATGCGTTCGAACCCGCGGGATACCTCGTCGGCGTCGACTGCCCACTCCTCGCAGACGTACTCGCGAGCGGCCTCGACGTCCGGCTCGAGGGACGTGGTGAACTCGTACTCGTCGGTCACGTTCGGATTACGGAAGAGCTGTCGAACGCGGTCACCGTACTCGACGTGGTCGCCACGTGCTTCGAGGGCACTCCAGAGGTCGCCGTGTTCGTGGACGAGTTTCAGCGCAGTTTTCGGGCCGACGCCGTCGATCCCGTCGTTAAAGTCGGTCCCGATGAGGATCGCGACGTCGATGAGTTGCTCCAGCGAGAGGTCGTGTTCGGCCATCGTCGCTTCCAGGTCCATCAGCTCCGGGTCGCCCTTGCTGGTGAGTTGGCGAAGGGTTCGAGGTGAGCCAAAGAGCAGTGCGTCGTAGTCCTCGGAACCGACGTAGTCCGCGTCGCCGCGTCGGACCATGTGGGCCGCCTGGGCTTCGCCCTCGGCCGGCGCCTCGACGACCGGCACGTCGAGCAACGAGAGGAGCGCCCGACTCGTCTCCTGAATCGTCGGCGTCAGTCGCTGCGTGTACGATTCGAGCTGAGCGATCGCAACCTCGTCACCGGCCTCGCGGGCCACTTCCAGTTGCTCCTCGTAGCTCTCGCGCTGTTCCCGCCGGGATTCGATCTCGTCGGCCTTCAGTTCCGACGGACCGCCGTCGAAAACCATCACCGGGACGATGTCGTGTTCGAAGAACTTCGGCAGCCCCTGGACGATTCCGACCAGGTTTGCCACTTCTGTCCCGTCAGGGGTGGTGTAGGCCCCGGAATTCGTCCACTTGACCGTCGTCGTCAGATATCGATAGAGCCAATTGTGGGCGTCGACGGCGACGACGGAGCCCTCGAGGTCGGCGAACGGAATCGACTCGATGACCGCAATGTCGCGAAGTGCTGCGTTTCCCATTGTGCACCCGTTGGAACGGCTGGGATTTGAGCGTTGGCCTCTGGACCCGTGGCGATCAAATGCTCCACTTTCACCGCCTCGACCGGCAACCATTATATGACGAGCGTTCGAAACATTGCCGGTGACCGCGCTCCGACGTCCCGGCCCCGGTTCTCGAAGGCTCGCCGCCTACGTCGCGCGACGCATCGCGTGGGCGGCTTTCGTCGTGTACGCGGTCGTGTCGGCGATGTTCGCACTGTTCGTGATCGCGCCCGATTGGTCCGATGCCACCGAGATGTGGATGCTTGCGCTCAGCGGGGAGACGGTCGAGGTCGAGGAGCCGCCACCGTTGACCGAACAGTACGTCGACTGGATGGCGTCGTTCTTCTCGCTCGATTGGGGCGAGTCCGAGACCGCCGCGGCGCGCGTGGACGATGGAGCCCGATTCGACGGCGGGGTCGGCGAATTCGGCGGCGCCTCGAACGTCGAGGCCGTCGCGGAGGCGCTCCCGGTTACCCTGGCATACGTGCTTCCCGCGACCGTCCTGGCGTTCGTTCTCGCCCTCATCGCGGGCTACTACGCCGCTCGAAGACCCCGGTCGTGGACCGATCGACTCTGTTCTGGGAGTACGTACCTCCTGTTCAGCCTGCCGAACTTCGTCCTCGGTACGGTCGCCTTCTACACCCTCAGAGACCTGGACCCGGACTGGTTCCCGGGCACCTACGCGGAGGGCGCCGGCTTCACGACGGGAAACGTCCTCTGGCTGGTGTTGCCCGGAACCGTCCTGACGACGCACCTGCTCGCCGGCCACTTCCGGTACGTTCGCGCGG
>SLIS01000052.1 GCA_007135505.1 Halovivax sp. | reverse complement strand
TCGGCGAGGAGGAAGCCGTCGACATGCTCGTCGAGGGCTTCTTCGTACCCGTCCTCGACGAGATCGCGATCGACGAATTCCGCGAGGATCTGGAGTCCCTGATCGCCGAGCGCCTGGCCGAATAGGATCCGACTCGGTCCGTTTGCTCGCCGCGTCTCGACTGGTATCCGGACAACTCCGCGCATCGCTCCGTGTAAGCGGCTTCTCGCGCTCGGTTCGACGACTCATCGGGTATTTGACCGTATTCTGATAGCTGTGGCGTGATTGCGATCAACGGTTTCTGCTACCGTCGGCGGCGCGTCGTTCTGTTCCGGGCTGAGGGCTCGTGGAACTGACCATCCAGCTTTCATGCTTTACAATCCGTCTGACGGGCATTTTAATAGGGAGAAACAGTATTCTTCGGTCGATGGAAACGCTCTCGCTCGAACTCGACGAGGAGACGCTTCAGGCACTCGAGGTAGAGCGATCGCTCATCGGGTTCGAGGACCGTGCGGCGTACGTCCGATGGATTATCCAGCACCGGGCCGCGATCGAACACGAGGCCGAGGCTGGCGAGGTACTGGCCGCCTACAGCGATCGGATCGCGGACCTCGAATCCCGGCTGGCGTCGATCGAGGACACGGCCGAGGTCGGGTCCGACGACGCAGGGGCGAAAGCGAGCGAGTCCGACGCCGAGTCCGGAGCAGCAGTTAGTGCGGCAGACGGCAAGTCCGAACCGATGACCCAGCAGACGACTCCGGACGGTGGTTGGACCGATACGGGGACCGGTAGCGGGGCGAACGCCACCGATTCGGGGGATCCTGACCAACCCGCGACGCCGTCCGCTGGGCCCGATTCCGCGACGTCCAGCGAGTCGGCGGCCGACGGGAGTCTCTGTGCGAAGAACCTCCGACCCGAACGGGTCGAGCGAATCCGTGACGAGTCGTTGTCGGAGGACGCCGGCGTTCTCGGTACGGTCGAGGTCGACCGACTCGACGAACTGTCCCGACGCGCCGTCGCGAAGACGCGCGAGCAGTTGGACCGCGACGTCGAAACCGGCCTCGAGTACCGCTCGTCGACGCCGCTTTCGGTTCCCGGGGACGACGTTCGACCCGGTGCGGACGTCGCGGACCTCGATTCGATCGAGGTTCCCGGTCGGTCGAGCGATCTCGAATCGCGCCGACGTGAACTAATCGGACAGGCTCTCGCGCACCTTCGGGACGAGGGATCGGCGCGGAAGGCCGACTTCGTCGACGCGCTGTACGAGGAGTATCCGGCCGGCTACGGATCGACGGGTGGCTGGTGGCGCTGCCTGAAACGCGGCCTCAAGCAGGTTTCGTGCGTCGACGGGGGCGATGGCAGTCGTATCTGGACGATCGACGACTGAACAGCATACGCGACAGTCCCAATCACTCGGCGGCGTGGTGTTCGCGCTGGACGACGAGAACCGGTCCGAGAAACCGTTTTGCGACTTGCTTCGAGGGCATCCCGAAGACGAACGTCGCCACCGACGGATTGCTCTCGCCCATCACGACGGCATCGTACTCCATGGCGACTTCGGCGATTCGGTCGACGCCGCCGTCCGTTTCGTCGACGAGTTGCTCGACCGACGACGGCTCGATGCCTCGATCGACCAGTCGGTCGGCGACGCCATCGAGGAACGTCTCGGCGTCTTCGACCGTTTCCGACTCGACGAGTCCGTGATAGAGCGTCACCGCGACGTCGGTTCCCGCGAAGAGGCCCGCGACCAGTGTCACGATGCGGTCGACACCGACTGTACCACGGATCGCGACGAGGACGTTTTGAGGGGGTTCGCACGCGTTCGGAACGAGGACTGCCTGACAATCGTGTTCGGCGAGCACCCGATTCATCGTCTGCTGTTCGGATCAGGATCTGCCAGTTGGGGTCGCTCACCGACGACGTTGGTCGACGCGTTCGATTCGTTCTCCCTTCGAACGTCGTGGGAGACGGACGAGTATGGACGTGACCGCGTGGTCGTCCGGTCGAGTCGCGTCCTCGGACGGGGGAAGTTAAGTATAACGCCCCCCGAATCTGGACTATGAGTCTGGGACAGCGCGTCACGACCGACCACCAGCTCACCCGGTTACTCCAGATCGGAGTCGTGCTGGAGGAGGTCGTCGAGTCGCGCGCCGCCCATCACCTGGAGAGTCTGCCCGAGGCCGAACGCGAGTCGATCGATAGCGAGGTCAGGGCGCTGCTGGACGAGGCAGCCGCGGAATCCGCCGACCACCGCGACCGGCTCGAAGGGCTGATCGACCAACTCGATGCGGAGACGGTCTCCTACGAGGAGATCAACGCCCTCGTCGACGCGCGGTACGGACCGCCGGAGGATACGGATGGCGTGCTCTACGATCAGCTGTGCAACGAGGAGACCGCCTACAAGTTCTACGACGATCTCATCGAGGCGATCGAAGCGTCGGAGGCGTCGTACGCGATCGATCGGGACGAACTGCTGAAGACGCTCCGGGATATTCGCGCCGAAGAGCGCGAGGGCGTCGAAGACGTGACCGATATAATGGAGCGACGAGCATGATGGGAGAGCCGACACCGGATCCGACGGAGGGACGGACATGAACACGGCCGACCAGTACCTCAAGGCCGTCTATCTGGCCCAGCTCATGGCCGACGGGCCGGCAGCAACCGGGCAGCTGGCCGAAATGCTGGACGTCAGCCCGGCGAGCGTCAACGAAATGATCGGCAAACTGGAGGAGCGGGAGCTCCTCGAACACGAGAAGTACAAGGGTGCTACGCTGACCGACGACGGACTCGAGCGAGCTCACGACGCGCTCACGACGTACTGTATCATCGAACGCTTCCTCGCGAACGTCCTCGAGGTGGAGTCGTTCCGCGAGGAGGCCCGGGCCCTGGAGGCCGTGATCGACGACACGGTCGCCGAACGTCTGGACACGATCATCGATCGCCCCGCGGAGTGTCCGGAGTGTTTCGACCCCGACGCTGACTGCTGTGCGTACCTGGAAACCTGTCTGGAGTAATCGAAATGGTCGCCCTCGGCTCCATGGTCGGCCGCCGTCGTCTCCTTCGGACGGTCGCTTCGGGCGAAAAGTAACACTATTAGTCCGTCATCGGGTATTCCCTGACGCGGACGAAGTCCCGTGGTGTAGTGGCCAATCATAGCGGCCTTTGGAGCCGTTGACGGCGGTTCGAATCCGCCCGGGACTACTCACGTCACTGTTATGGGATGACGCTCCTGCTGATCGCGGGGTCCGAGCAATACAAGGACCGCGTCGAGAAGCACCAGGGTTACCTTCCGACTGTCATGGCTGTCGTGCTGTGGTGATGGTGCTGGCGTTCATTGTTGGCGTGTTCTGGAGGCGATCTTCGACCTACTCAGCTGGCAATGCACATCCGATAGCCGAGCAAGGGAGTCGAAACCGATTCCTCGCTGGCGCGACGACTCGGAGGTGAATGCACTCGCGGCGGGAGATGGCACGTGCGCTGGGGCAAGTCCAGGACTTCGACGAGCCGAGCGCACCTCTCGAGCAGTACCTCACGCCGCCGGAACTCGCATCGCACGTCTGTCACCTCGCCGGGATGCATGGTGACCTCGCGGGACGGACGGTCGTGGATCTGGGGACGGGAACCGGAATGCTCGCGCTCGCGGCGAGGTACGGCGAGCCCGACCGCGTCGTCGGAATCGACGTCGACGGGGCGGCCCTCGCCACGGCGCGTGAGAACGAACGTCGACTGTTCGAACGGCCGGCGGTAGACTGGATTCGAGGCGACGCTACCCGGCCACCGCTGTCCGTGACCGACGCGACCGTGTTGGCTAATCCACCGTTCGGTGCCCAGGACGGGTCGCGACACGCCGATCGGGACTTTCTCGAAGCCGCCGCCGAAATCGCGGCCGTCTCCTACACGATTCACAACGAGGGGAGTCGGTCCTTCGTCGAGTCGTTCGTCGAGGATGCCGGAGCCACGGTGACCCACGCTTTTGGCGCCGAGATGCAAGTAGATCGCCGGTTCGAGTTCCACACGGCCGATCGCGTCGATCTTCTGGTGGAGGTCTACCGGATCGAGTGGCCGACCCCACCCGAAGATGGACGGCGACCCGATCGGTAACGCAACCGCTGTCGGACCTATTCGACGTACGTCTCGAGTGTGGCAATCACGACACGCGTTCCGTCGTGTTCGGCGTACAGCTCGTCTCCCTCCCTGACGACGGTCACCGCTTCGATGGAGATCGACTCACCGTCACTTGGAATCGGTTCCGTCGCCACGGTCTCGTTGTCACGAGTCACCGACAGTTCGAAGGTGCCGTCGGTC
>SLIS01000311.1 GCA_007135505.1 Halovivax sp. | reverse complement strand
CGACCGGATCCCGGGCACGTGGCTCGCGAGGCCCCACGCCCGGGAACCCTACCACCACTACCAGTACGTACTCGGCGTCGCCGGGGCCGTCTCCGTGCTCGAAGCACGCCGGGACGGTTCGCTGACGGTCGACGACTATCGGCGGTTCCTGACAGTCGGTGGGACCCGCACGTCGATCGAGCAGTTCGACGACCTCGGCGTCGACGTGACCCGTCCGGCGCCGTACGAGCGGGCCGCCGAGTGGGTAACACGGGACGTGGATCGACTCGCGAGCGCGTAGTCCTCAGTCCCCGAATCGGTCCAGTCCCGACTGGCGACGGCGAACCCGGTCGGGGTCGGCGTTCCACGGCGTCCGCGCGTCGCGCTCCCCGGGCAGGTCGATGTCGGGAGCGGTTGCCGACTCGTAGCCGGGACAGGCCGGTCCGCACTCGGACGTCGCGTCGACGATCCGGCCCTTCCAGGTGCAGTGCGGGAGCGTTGCGGACGGGGCGGTGGCCGCACTCGTCGCGTCGCAGGCCGCACAGGCCGGAACGTCAAACGTTCGCCAGCCCTTGCCGTAGGCCCGTTCGGCGAGTCGTCGTCTGGCGTGGCGTTTGTCCGCGGCCGAAACGATCGCGACGTCGGTCCGTCCGGGGTGGGTAGCGAGCGGTTCCACCCCCGCTTTTTCGACCGACAGCGGCGTCGGGTCGCGGATCACCTCGACGGACGGGACGGCCGCCGACCCGTCGCTCCCGTCCCGGCGGACGCGCCAGACGCCGACTTCCTCGGGAATTCGGTTCAGGTGCGCACCGGTGACGTAGCTCTCGGTTGCGAGGATTGCCGAATCGACGAGCCCGAGCGAGACGTCCGTCCGGAGCTGGTCAGTCAGGTCGCCCGGGGTTCCCAGATCGGGTTTGTTCTCGATACCGACGATCCGGCCGGCCCAGTCGGGATACCGAGCGATCTGGCGCACGCAGTCCCGGCCGTCCCGTCGCTCTCGCTCGAGAAACCCGATCTCGACGGCCCGTTCGACGACCCGCCGCGCGCGATCCGGATGGCAGTCGAACGCGTCGCGGATCGGCGTCCACCGGCCTACTCCGACGTCGGCCTCGATGACCGCGTCCGGGATCGTCTCCGGGGGCAGTGCGGTCCGGCGGTCGAACTGGGGGCCGGGTTCGACCAGGACGACGTCGAGGATGCGCCCGCCCGGATCGGCGACGCTCGCGCCGAGCTGTCTGGCGACGATCGCGTCGCGTCGCTCCTCCAGGGCCGCACACAGCGCGAGTTCGAAGGCGAACTCGGACACGAACGAGTGCAGGTGGGGGAGCGAGAAAAGGTCGCGGGTTCAATCGTCGACACCGCGTGGGGTCGCTCCCCGCGGCCGGTCCACGTGATCGACCGGGCCGTCCGACTTTCGGTCCACCTGCTCGGCCGCGTCGCGGTTGGCGGCGACGGCGTCGGCTGCGGCCCGGATCGTGCGAACGACGACGATGGGTAGCCCGATCGCAAACAGGACGGCGGCGCTCAGAGCGAACGCGACGCCGAGGACCGGGAAGCCACCGAACGCGTCCCACACGGCGAGGCCGAGGAACGTTCCGCCGACGAAGCCGATGCTCAGGAAGATGCTGACGACGGCCGTCTCGCCGACGCTTCTGCCGGGCTGTACGTGTTGTCTTCGTTCGGCTGCTCCTATCATGGGTCTCGTTTGTCGATCGGACGGCCACCGCCATAAGTGATATCTGAATAACATTTCTGTAACCGTCCGAACTGAAATTCGCTTCAGTTCGACGGCGAACCGATTTCGGCCGATCGAGGGGAATCCGGTCGACAGGGGTATTCGCGACCGCGAGAAGAGATCAACGGGGCAAGGCGTCAGGGGTTCGTCGCCGCGTGGACCGACGTCTCCACGACCTCGAGGTCGCCGGTGAGCGTCACGCGAAGGTCGTCACCCTCGAGGGGCATCCGGACCTGTAGTCGTGGCGGTTCGCGCTGGAGCAGCTCCGTGTACTCGTCGGAGACACACCACGGGAGCGTCCAGTAGGGCCGCTCGTCGAGCGAGACGCCGCGCTCGCGGTGAAAGGTCACGACCGCGGAGTGGTCCAGCAGGCGGAGGCCGGGTGCCGAACAGAGCGTGTGGCCACACTGCACGCACTCGTGATCGACGCGTGTCTTCGCGCCGAGACAGCATGCGCCGTCGGACTCGACGACGTGGGTCCGCATGCGACCGCTACACTCCGGACAGACACCGTCGGCCGCGAGACAGTGGAGGTGGCGAACGCGCTGATCGAAGGCGTCGGCGATCGCGTCCCGATCGCGATCCGCGAGCCCGCCGGGCGGGAACTGGTACTCGCCGTGGCCGTGGCCACACGCCTCGCAGGTGATCGCGAGGTGCTCCTCGGCGTAGCGGGCGGAGAGCGGGCCGTCACAGGTGACGCAGGAGCCCTCGACCTGGAACGGGTCCATCGTCGGGTGCTCGTTGAACGAGCCGGCGATGATCGATCGGACCACTTTCTCGCCGGCGTGTTTGAAGTCGTAGCCCGTCGGTTCGTCCCGGGAGCCGGCGTTCCCCGAACCGTCCGGCTCGCCCCGGTCGACCTTCCTGACGAAGTGGCCCTCCAGTTGCTGGAGGTGGTAGTTGAACTGTGCCGAGTCACGCATGCCGACGGCCCGCCGCAGGTCGGAGAACGTGACCGGCCGCTCCGGGGCGGCCCACAGTGCCTCGAGGATCGAGAGGCGCGTCTCGTTCGCGATCAGGGCGAACGCCTCCGCCGGCTCCAGACAGTCCGTACACGCGAGGACGCTCTCGTCCGCGTCGACGGCGTCCTCGGCGAACGGGTCGAACGTGTCGCCGTCCGTTCTGCTCATGGCTCGATTGTCTCCGGGAAGCGGCTAAAACGTTCGCCAAAGCCCATTTACGTTAGTTGTCTAACCATTCTCTTCTAGGACCCGAGCGGGTCAGAACAGTAGGTTTATCAATCGCAGACGGCGAAACCACGATAGAGATTACTCTCGTCTTATGTCAGGAAACGACCAACCGGAGGTGAACATCGGGCTCGTCGGTCACGTCGATCACGGCAAGACCACGCTGGTACAGGCGCTGTCTGGTGCCTGGACGGACCAGCACAGCGAGGAGATGAAACGCGGCATCTCCATCCGACTGGGCTACGCCGACGCGACGTTCCGGGAGTGCCCGGGGCTCGACGCGCCCGAGTGTTACACCGTCGAGGAGGAGTGTCCGGACGGCTCGGCAAGCGAGCCGCTGCGGACCGTCTCGTTCGTCGACGCGCCGGGTCACGAGACCCTGATGGCGACGATGCTCTCGGGAGCGTCGCTGATGGACGGTGCCGTGCTGGTCGTCAGCGCGAGCGAACCGGTCCCCCAGCCACAGACCGAGGAGCACCTGATGGCGCTCGATATCATCGGCATCGACAACATCGTCATCGCCCAGAACAAGGTGGACCTCGTCGACGCGGACCGTGCGCGCGAGAACTACGAGCAAATTCGGGACTTCGTCGAGGGGACTGTCGCCGAAGGCGCACCCGTCGTCCCGGTGAGTGCGGGCCAGAACGTCAACATGGACCTCCTCATCGAGGCCATCGAGGCCGAGATCCCGACGCCCGACCGCGACCCGGACGCCGATCCCCGGATGCACGTCGCTCGCAGCTTCGACATCAACAAGCCGGGGACGACGGCTTCGGAGCTGAGCGGTGGCGTCCTCGGCGGGAGCCTCGTCGCTGGCGAACTCGCAGTCGACGACGATCTCGAGATCCGACCCGGACGCGAGGTGACCGAGGGCGGTCAGTCCGAGTACGTCCCGATCGAGACCACCGTTCGGTCGCTCCAGGCGGCCGGCCAGTCCGTCGAGACGGCGGCCCCGGGCGGCCTGCTCGGTATCGGAACGGGCCTCGATCCGTCGCTAACGAAAGGCGACGCCCTGGCCGGCCGACTCGCCGGCCCGCCGGGGAGCCTGCCGCCGACCTGGGAGTCGTTTACGATGTCGGTCGAACTGCTCGAACGGATCGTCGGCAGCGACGAGACCGACGGCGAGGTCGACGAGATCAGCACCGGTGAACCCCTCATGATGACGGTCGGCACCGCGACCACGGTCGGTGCGGTCACCAGCGCCCGGTCGGGCGAGTGCGAGGTCAAACTGAAGCGGCCGGTCTGTGCCGAACCCGGTTCGAAGATCGCTATCAACAGACGGATCGGCGCTCGCTGGCGACTGATCGGCGTTGGAACCCTGCAAGAGTAAAACGATGACGACGCGCGTGGCCCTCGATACGAGCGCGCTCATGATGCCCGTCGAGCTCGACGTCCGGCTGTT
>SLIS01000018.1 GCA_007135505.1 Halovivax sp. | reverse complement strand
GAGCGTGACGCCGAGTTCCCGCGTCGCTGCGTCGATGGCTGCGACGACGACGGCTGCCGACGAGCCGAGTCCCGCCCCCAGCGGAATGTCGCTCTCGATCGTCACGTCGAACCCCGCGTCCGGCTCGTCGGTGACCGCTCGCACCTGTTCGATAGCCTCGTCGACGTAGCCCATCGCCGCGTCGACGAGCTCATTCGGGACGTCGATATCCGGGCGAGTGTCGGTCCCGCCGCCGTACTCGACGGTGAACCCATCGAGACTGAGATCCTCAGCGTGAACGCGCAACCTGGCGTCCGCACGTCGATCGACGTCGACGCGTGCACGCCGTTCAATCGCACACGGGACGGCCGGTTCGCCGTAGACGACCGCGTGCTCCCCGAAGAGATACACCTTCCCGGGAGCGCTCGAACGAGTCATATTCGAGGATTCGACCGTCCCGGCTTAAGCGCTGTCGTCTAGCGCGTACCGATCCCATCGTCGAAACGGGCCCTGATCGATCGAAAATACATCGATCAACGCGTGGGCCGAACCGACGGCAATCAGCCGAGCGACGGAACAGCGAACGCGATAGCGAGACGAGTTACAGAACGGCGAGGGAGAACGCCCGATAGAGGAGCCCGAGGGCGAAGATGGTGATCAGTATGGCCGTCGCCAGCAACACCACGTGTGGGATCCGTTCTTCGTCGAACGTAAACAGGAGATCGTCCATACCCTTTGGTTGGCCGGTCCGCACGTAACTGTTTTCCCCTCTGGTCGGGTCACTTCCGCCCGCCGGCCGTGCCACCTCCGTCCCATTGGTCAGGTCACCTCGAACGGAGCCGATCGATCAGTTCGGGACGAACGGCCCCGCCGCTTCGGGACGCTACGACAGTCCGACGAAACGCGCTCCGAATGCGCAACGAAAAATCGGCTCTACACCAGGCTCTCGAAGTCGTCGAGCGCGTAGGACGGTTCGGCACCGCGACGGTCGAGCACCTCGTTCGCGAGGAGCCAGTAGACGACGGACAGCGCCTTTCGACCCTTGTTGTTCGTCGGGACGACCAGGTCGACGTTGCCGGTCTGGTTGTTCGAGTCACACATCGCGATGACCGGGATGCCGACGGTTATGGCCTCCTTGACGGCCTGTGCGTCACCGATCGGGTCCGTGACCACGAGGACGTCGGGTTCGATGTAGCCATCGTACTTGGGATTCGTCAGCGTTCCGGGGATGAATCGACCGGTTCGAGCGCGTGCACCCACGGCCTCGGCGAACTTCTCCGCCGGGAACCGGCCGTACTGGCGGCTCGAGGTGACGAGGATCTGCTCCGGTGCGTAGTTCGCGAGGAAGTCCGCGGCCGTCCGGATGCGACCGTCCGTCTTGCCCACGTCGAGGACGTAGAGCCCGTCGGTTCGAACTCGGTGGATGAACCGGTCCATGTCCGCGGTCTTCTGCTGGGTCCCGATGTGGACACCGGCACCGAGATAGTCCTCGACGGGGATGAGCAGGTCCGCTTCTTCGTCGCTCATCACGTCGTCGTCGAGCGTCGGTCCGGTCTCGTCGTCAGCTGCTGGTTCGGCCTCGGCCGGTGCCTCGGCGGATTGTTCGTCTACGGGTTCGACGTCCTCCTCGGGATCGGCAGCGGGACCGGCCCCCTCGGCCGGCTCCTCGTCGATCTGCTCTTCGGCGGCGTCGAGCCCCTCCTGTGGCGTATCGTTCTCTGTCATATCGCGTCGTCCTCGATTCTGATCAGCTCGTTGAGCTTGGCAGTTCGCTCGCCGCCGACGGCGCCCGTCTTGATGAACGGGGCGTCCGTCGCGACGGCGAGGTGTGCAATCGTCGTGTCCTCCGTCTCGCCCGATCGATGGGAGACGACCGACTCGTATCCGTTCGCGGTGGCACGCTCGATTGCGTCGAACGCGTCCGTCAGCGTCCCGATCTGGTTCGGCTTGATCAGGATACTGTTTGCCGCGTCGCGATCGATGCCCTCCTGCAGGCGGTCGACGTTCGTGACGAAGAGGTCGTCGCCGCAGATGAGCGTTCGGTCGCCGACCGCATCGGTCAACTCGGCGTACGCGTCGTAGTCGTTCTCGTCGAGTGGATCTTCGACGTAGACGAGATCGTACGTGTCGACGAGGTCGGCGACGTACTCGATCTGCTCGGCGGTCGATCGCGTTCGGTCGCTGTAGACGTAGGCATCGGCGTCCGCGTCGTAGAGTTCGGCCGCCGCCACGTCGAGTCCGAAGCCGACGTCGAATCCGACCTCGTCCTCGACGCGGCTCACTGCCTCGTCGACGACTTCGAACGCCGCCGCGTCGGTGATCGACGGCGCCCACGCCCCCTCATCACCCTTGGCTGCCGGTTCGTCGCGTTCGTCCAGGACGTCCGCAACCGCCGCGTGGACGGCGGCGTTCGCGAACACCGCGTCGGCCACGCTCGGCGCACCGACGGGGGCGGCGAGGAATTCCTGAATGTCCGTGGCGTCGGCAGCGTGTTCACCGCCGCCGACGACGTTCCCGAGCGGCGTCGGGAACGACGACCCGCGGAAGGTGCCGCCGAGGTGTTGGAACAGCGGCGCGCCGAGCACGTCGGCCCCGGCCTTCGCCGCCGCCATCGAGATGGCGACGGCGCTGTTGGCGCCGAGTTCGGCGAAGTTGTCCGTTCCATCCGCCGCCCGCAACGCGGCGTCGACTTCGCGCTGATTCCCGGCGTACGCTTCACCGACGAGTCGGGGGACCGCCCGCTCGCGGGCGGCCGCGATGGCGTCCGCTGGTGGGCGCTCGATCGCCTCGTACTCGCCGGTGCTCGCTCCCGACGGTGCCGCCGCCCGGCCGAAGCCACCGCTCTCCGTGAGGACATCTGCCTCGACCGTGGGGTTGCCACGCGAATCGAGGACCTGCCGGAGCCGGACGTCGGTGATCAGCGTCATGTCGACTTCGTCCCTCGGTTGATCGTGAACGGTAACACGCCAGCGTCGTACTCCTCGGCCGCGATGAGGATCGGCTGCGTGCGATCGGTCTCGATCAACACCGGGGCTCCGTAGGAGACCTGGAGTGCTCGAGCACCGAGGATTCGGGCCTTCTCGTACCGGTTGTGTCGTTCCTGTTGCATGGTTACTGGTAGGGTGAGACGACGTCCACGAGGTCGGTGTGTGAGACCAGCATGCGTCGACAGCAGAACCGATCGACGCCCAGCTCGTCTAGTACCGCGGCTGGATCTTCGTCACCGTCGCGGGTGCGCTCCTCGAACTCCTCCCAGTGCTCGGCGACGACCGAGCCGCACGTGAAACACCGGACTGGTACCATCATGTCTGAATCACCTTAGCGGTAAGATTTCTGGTAGCGAGCCCGTGCACCGGGACCGCCCCACTTCTTGGGTTCGGACTGGCGAACGTCGTTCACCAGCAGCGACCGGTCGAACGACAGGAACGCGTCGCGCAGTTCCGCGTCGTTCGTGTGCTGGACGATCCCGCGGGCGATGGCCGTCCGGACGGCGTCGGCCTGGCCGCTGATACCGCCGCCTTCGACGCGGACGTCGATGTCCATGCCGTCACGGAGTTCGTCACCGGCGATGCGGAACGGTTCGAGCATCTTCAGTCGCGACATCTCCGGTTCGACCAGCTCGACAGGCTGTGCATTGATTCGAACGCGGCCCTCACCGTCGCTGACGGTAGCACGGGCGACGGCCGTCTTCTTCTTTCCACTCGTGTTCGTTACCATGTGACGTTAGCACCCAGTTGATCGGCCACCTCGCCCAGGTGGACGAAGCGAATGTTCGAAAGTCGGTCTAGCGAGGTCCCTTCGAGGACCTCGGCCTCCCGGTCGTCGTCTCCCTCGTAGGGATTCCCCACGTAGACGCGGATGCCCTCGAACGCCTCGCGGCCGCGGGGCTTCTTGTAGGGAAGCATCCCGCGGACGGATCGCTTGAGGATCATGTCCGGGCGCTTTGGGTAGTTCGGACCGCGGTCGGACCCGAGCTGGGCTCGCGTCCGGTAGGTCTCGAAGACGTCTTCCTTGTCGCCGGTGATAACGGCGTCCTCGGCGTTGACGACGGCGACGCGTTCGCCGTCGAGCGCACGCTGGGCAACCTGACTGGCGACGCGGCCCAAGATACAGTCACGGGCGTCGACGACGACGTCCGCGTCGAATTCTGCGAGATTCATCGAATCACCCGCACGTTGGATCCGTCTGGGTTTGCTTCGAGCGCCTGCTCGAGCGGTACTGGGTCACCGACCTGTTCGATCTTCGTCTCGGCTGACGAAGAGAAGTTGACGGCTGCGACGGTGACGTTCTTCTGTAGTGCGCCGGACCCCAGCACTTTGCCGGGAACG
>SLIS01000418.1 GCA_007135505.1 Halovivax sp. | reverse complement strand
TCGAGGCCCCGTACCAGCCGATCGTGCCGGCCGCGCTGGCGATCCCGTGGACCGCGGCCGTCCTCGTCAATGTCTACATGATCTCGCTCGTCGCCTAGGTCCGTCGGACGATCTCACCCTGTCGATTTCTCGAACCGCCCTGTCGGGTCGCTTCACCGATATCGTCGCCAATCAACACGCTTAATACGAGTGTAGTTACGTCAGTAGCATGGTACGAATTACGTCCAGTCTGTCTCGGGACACGCGTGTTCAGATCGTGATCGGTCTGGCCACGGTCGTCCTCTTTGCGCTCGCCGCCGCCACCGACGTCGCCGACGACGGCCCCACGGCCGTCGCGTTCGTCGTCGCGATCTACGGACTGCTGTTCGGCGGCGCCCACCTCTACCTGGCGATCCGCGGTGAGGACGGCATGATACCGGTCGCGGCCAGGTGGCGCTACCTGGCCGCCCTCGCCGTCGTCCTCGGCTGTGGGGCGATTCTCCTGATGGACATCGACTGGGCGGTCGGATCGATCGCCCTCGAGACGGTCGCGCTCTGGGTCCTCCTGGCGACGGTCGCGGTCTACGTCGTCGTGGAAGGGGTCGCCGGCTATCGCGCGACCAGGGCCGACTAGCAGCGTCGCGTCGATGCGGTTCCTCGCACCGTCCTCGCGTGGCAGTATCTACAGCTCCGTCGCGGCCTCGAGTGCGATGTCGATCGCCCGGGCGACGTTGTTCTTCGCCTTCTCGGGGAGTTCGTCGTCCTCGGTGTCGGTTCCCTTCTGGGTACCCTCGACGAGGTTGCCGTCGACGGTACAGATCGCGCCGGCGCGCAGGCCCTTCCGTCGGGCGAGCGAGAAGATCGCCGCGGCCTCCATCTCGACCGAGAGCAAGCCGGCAGCCTCCCAGTCGGCGACGTGCTCGTCGGTCTCGGCGTAGTAGGCGTCGTCGGACGCGATCGGGCCGACGTGGACCCGACCCGCGGCTCCGTCGCTCGCTCCGTCCGCGGCCGCGCGCTCCTCGGACGATTCGGCCGAATCGACCAGCGCCGACAGGACGTCGTAGTCGGGAACGGCGGGGTACTCGACGTCCTCGTAGCGCTTCGAGGTCCCCTCGTTCTTCGCGGCGCCGGTAGCCACGATCATGTCGCCGATCTCGATCCCGGACTGGAGGGCACCGGTCGTGCCGACACGGACGAACGTTTCGACGCCGACGGCGGCGAGTTCCTCGATCGCGATCGCGGCCGACGGACAGCCGATTCCGGTCGAACAGATCGTGAGGTCACGACCGTCGTAGGTCGCGTTGACGACCTTGTACTCGCGGTTCTGCGCGATGGTCTCGGCCGTCTCACAGTGGTTCGCGATTCGGTCGACTCGACCGGGGTCGCCGGGGAGGAGCGCGAGATCGCGGACGTCTCCCTCGTCGATCAGCAGGTGTGGCTGTGTCATCGAGTGGCATTTTTCGGGCGGGTACAAAAATGGCCGCGCTTTCGGGCTGGTTCGGCCGATTCGTCAGCGTTGACTCGACCGCTCGATCCGAGCGAAGACGCGAACCGTCTCGGGGCGGACGACGACTGTCGCCGACTCGGTCGCGAACCGCACCGTTCCCGTCCGACGCGGCGTTCCGTCGGATCGGTCCGCGAACAGTGCGTCGAGTGCGTCCGGGTCGACGTACTCGTAGAGCGGCGTCACCGTCGAATCGGCACCCTCGAACTGCGCGAGCGCCCGCGCGACGGCGACGCTGATCGGTTCGTCGGTCGATCGGCTGTACTCCACCCACCCCTTGACCCCCGGACCGCTTGGGTCACAGTCCGCAGTGCTGGCATCTGTCATATCTCTCGACCGCCGGAACGACGGGCCGTTCGCGACGCCAACGAGGGGAGCCTTAGCGTTTCCGTCAGACGCCAGTGGTTGAGAACGCTGTGTGCTGGGCTACCGTCTCACACGGGATCGTCGGCGCCCTCCAGGAAGGCCTCGATCCGATCGTCGGGCAACTCGGTCTGGGCTCCCTCGCTCGTCGCTGCGACTGCCCCACAGGCGTTCGCGAAGCGGAGCGCGTGCCGGTCCGGGGCACCCTGCCACCACTTCGTGAGGAATCCCGCCGCGAACGCATCGCCCGCGCCGGCCGTGTCGACGGGCGTCACGTCGAACCCGGCGTGATGGGTCGTCGCGTCGGGTCCGTGTACCACGGCGCCGTCGCTACCTTCCGTCACGACGACGGTTCGTTCCCCGAAGGCGAGGGCTCCCTCTTCGCGGCCGCGTAGCACCTCGGCTTCGCGACCGGTGAGAAAGATGACGTCCGCGCGGGCGATCGTCCCGTCGTAGGATCGGTGGGCCAGACGTCGACCCGGGTCGAAGCTGACGGTACAGCCCGCCTCGCGGGCGACGGTGGCGAGTTCGCTCGCGGTCGCCGGCCGCTGGCTGGTGAGGTGGACGTGATCGACGGATCGAACGAGTTCCGGATCGACGGCGTCCGGACCGAGTGCCTCGTTCGCGCCGTCGTTGCCGAGAACCGAGACCGTTCCCTCGTCGTCGACGAGGAGGTACTTGCAGGCGGTCTCGGCCTCGGGTATCGCGTGGACGCTGGCACAGTCGACGCCGATTTCGCCCAGCGACCGTTTGATCCGCTCGCCGTGTTCGTCGTCGCCGACGCTGCCGAACAGGGCGACGTCCACCCCGAGGCGGGCGAGTCCGGCGGCGACGTTCGCCGCACTACCCCCTCCGGATTGGCGTTTCGAGCGGATCGTGGCCTCCCCGTCGGCGGGTGGCAGGCGATCCACTCGCAGGGTGACGTCCCAGTTTACGTGCCCGGCGACGAGTACGCGGTCCATTCGCTCTTACTCGTCTGTCGAGCGCCCCGGACAAAACGTTCTCGGCGCGTTCCAGCGCGTGAATCGGATTGGTACGGCCGATTCACGTGATCGTAAACAGGAGGACGTTGTGAAAGCCCGGTCCGAGACCGACGGCAGCGACGAACGCGAGTGCCAGCCGTCCCAGGCGCGGACGTTCGCGAACGAGATCGGCGAACAGGCCCACGACGACGAGCGCGAGCAGGAGTTTCACGAGGATGAACAGCCAGCCGGCACCAAGGTACTCGGCCGTGGGCAACGCCTCGCCCGTCTCGAGGACGAGCAGCGAGAGCGGGACCTCCTCGTGTGCGCCCAGCAGGTCGTACCCGATCGCCGTCGAGACGCCGTCTAGCACCTGCGAGAACGTGACGAACGCGCCCGTGATGCCGGTAATCGCGGCCACGTCGGTGAACAGCAGGCTCAGCCCGATCCAGGCGATGGCGGTGACGACGCCGGTGACGACGATCGCGATCACCGGCCAGAACGGGTTGAACTGTCCGGCTTCGTAGCCGAGCATGAGCGTGAGTATCGCGAAGACCGAGACGAACGCGGTGCCGGTGATTCCCACGAACCGCGGAATCGATCCGTACAACCCGCCAGCGTGTAAGAAGTTCGCGACGATCCAGACGAAGCCGGCGACGATGGCTATCGTCACGTAGACGCTCGGCGTTCCAAAGAGCGGCGCGATCGCGTCCGGAAACGCCTCGATCGGCGCTCGATTGAGGACGTGCAGGGTCGAACCCAGCATCATCCAGGGGGCAAAGGCGATCACGGTTCGGTCGGTCACGGGCGGGTCGATCGCCCAGAGCAACGCTACGACGCCCGCGAGGCCGAGCACGAGCGGAACGACGTAGTACCACGACGGCAAGACGAATCCCTCCGGCAGCACCATATGGAATTACAGGCTCATAGCAGGGTCAAACAAGTTCCGGTTGACTCCGCCCGCAATCAGCGTGTATGGATCGTCTGACGGGACTGCGTGCCGTCACCAATCGTTCGTGTACACCGTTCGATCAGCCGTCTCCAAATCACCGATCCGACTCGGGATGCCTTTTTACGGCCCCTGCCCGAGAACCGAGTATGGACCGTGCCGACCTCGCCCCACTGATCGATCACACCGTTCTCGGACCGGAGACGACCGCCCAGGAAGCGACCGACGTCTGCGAAGCGGCACGCGAACACGGCACGAACGTCTGTATTCCACCGTGCTACCTACCGGACGTCCGCGACGCGTTTCCCGACCTCACTGTCGCAACCGTCGTCGGATTTCCCCACGGCCAGCACGCTTCGGACGTGAAGTGTGATGAAGCCGTTCGGGCCTGGAAAGCCGGGGCGGACGAGCTCGACGTCGTCTGTAACGTCGGGCGGCTCAAAGCCGGCGCCGACGAGGTCGTCGCCGGCGAACTCGCCGAACTCGTCGCCGCCGTCCCGATTCCGGTCAAGGTTATCATCGAGACGGCGCTGCTGACCGACGAGGAGAAACACCAGGCATGC
>SLIS01000406.1 GCA_007135505.1 Halovivax sp. | reverse complement strand
GACTCCTCGGCGAAGAAGTCGTCGAAGAAGTCGTAGAGGTACTCCTCGAGCCAGACGTACCGATCGGACGGGACGAAGATGTTGCCGAGGCGGTTGATGCCGCGTTCTCGCAGGGCGGCCTCGTCGGCGTCCCATCGGCCCATCTTGAACGGCTTCACCGTCTTGATGACGTCCTCGGTGATCGAACCCGACGTGGTGATGAGCACGTCGACGTGGCCCTCCCGAACGAGCGCGGCGACGACCTCGCGCAGGCCCGAGGAGACGACGTTCGACGTCAGCGTGAGGTAGATAGTCGCGTCCGCTGCGCGCATCCGCTCGACGATATCGATGGCCTCGGCGAGGTGTGTCGCCTGGAAGCCCGTCGTCGCGTAGCTATCGAGTAGCGTCGTCAGGTCGAAGTCCCCGCGAAAGTCGAAGCCGCGCACGTCGTCCCCGTCGAGTTCCTCGTCGGTCCCGGGAACGACGTGATCTCGAGAGTCGTCTGTTTCCATACTCCGTTGTATCGGGAGCGAGGGTTTGAATGGCTCGAAGCGTCGTCAGGGAACGGTCACGTCGCGCGAACGGCTGGCACGCATCGACGCGCTCGTTTCGCTCGGCGCCGTGATCGACGTACTCGTGTGCCATCGGCCCGGACCCTGGTCGAGGCTACGGCCCCGTCAGCTCCGCCTCCAGTCGGCCGTGCTCAGTGGTGGCCGGGAGGTCGGCCACGAAGCGCTTGATGATCGTCTCCTCGGCGCGGTGTAGCGTCTCGCTGCAGGTCGACTTCGCGATGTCCAGGCACTCGGCGAGTTCGGTGAGCGTACAGCACCGGGGCGTGTCGTAGTACCCCTCGTCGATAGCTGCGAGGACGACCTCCTTCTGGCGTTCGGAGAGGAGTTGGCTCTCGTGGAGCCGTTCGCGAACGTGCTCGACGCGGTACTGAAGGCCGAACGCGTTGAGCTGGTCCGCCAGTTCCGACAGCCGCTCGCGCGAGCCGGTTACCTCTATCTCGGCCTCGCCGTCCTGGATGTCGACCGGAAGTTCGATCGGCATACCGGACTCCTGCGAGGAAAAGAGGAGCAAGGGGGCAGTGGTCTCGAAGTGGACTGTCACCTCGCCCTCGCTCACCTGGGCGGGCGTCAACTCGGTTATCTGATCGTGGGCCGCCATCGACTCGACGACGGACTCGACGTCCGCCGCCGTGATTCGGACGAGCGCGAATCCCGTCTGCTCTCCCGGGACGCCGGCCAGTACACGAAAGGTGGCCCCGGGGTTCGCCCGAGACAGCTGGGCGATCCAGACTCGCTCCGGGAGCGTCACCGCGAGCGTTGCGTGTGCCATACGAACACGTTCGGGACACCAGCATAATAGTGATTGGTGCGAACCTGTTCGGGCCCGTCGCACGCCGCTACCGCTCCGGTCGCTTCGAACGGGTCCGAACACCTTCGGCCAAACGCGGATGGACGGCGGCCAGCAACAACGAATTGCGATGGCAGAACTCGACGTCCGGGAAATTCCACCGATGAATCGCCACCCCAAGATACACGACGCATTCGACGATCTCGATCCGGGCGAGACGCTGACGATCGTCAACGATCACGAACCTAAACCGCTGTTCTACGAGTTTCAGGCCGAAGTCGAGTCGTTCGACGCGGACGGCTACGAGGTAGAACGCGTCGACGCGGAGACGTTTCGGGCTACCTTCCCGAAAATCGACGCTCGAGACGAACCGCAGTAACGGTTTCAGGCGAGTCAGGGTTGATAGACGTTTCGAGCGAGTCGTAGTTGACAGACGAGTACTCGTGCCATCGGTTCTCTGCCACGTCGAAGCGAAGGCTACCAAAATACGTGCTTGCTGCCCGAACGGATTCGGCGGGACGACTACGGGGCCGGTCGAGTGAAAGACGGGTATGGACTCGATCGAGTCGTTGACCGACCGAACGGCTGCCCCGGTCGATCGGCCACGGGAGGTGCTCGACGTGCGGAGGCTGGGGCCACCGAACCCGCTCGCGAAGACCCTCGAACGCCTCGCGGAACTGTCCGACGAGACGGTCCTCGTCCAGCGAAACGATCGCGTCCCGCTGTTCCTGCTCCCCAAACTCGACGACCGGGGCTACACGCACGAATCGATCGAGCGCACCGACGACGTGGTAACCGTCATCTGGAAAGCCGAACGGTAGCGCGACGTACCAGCACTCGCCAATCAGCCACTATCGACATCCATCCACCATGCAACTACACATCGACCGAATCAGATTCGTGGGGCTCCTGTTCTTCGCAACCATCGCGACCTACGTGCTGATCGCGCTCGGAACCGCCGTGTCGTCGACCGGTGGTGCCGAAAGCTGTACGACCTGGCCCGCCTGTGAGTCGAACTGGACGTTCGGCCCCATCACTGCCGAACTGGCGCTCTTCTGGGGTCACCGCGTGGCCGCACTCGTTGCCGGTATATTGCTCGCACTCGTGGCGATTGGTGCACTCCGGCTCGACGTCGATCGATACACGGCCGGCAGTATCGGCGTCGCGGCGATCCTCTACCCGGTACAGGTAGGCCTCGGTGCGACCCTCGTCGGATCCGATTCGAGGATCGTCGGTGGGCTTCACCTCGCGCTCGCAATGATAATCTTCGCCACGATGCTGATCGCGCTCGCGCGTAGCCTCGAAACGCTCACAGAACGTCGTACCCTGACCGGTGACCGGGAGGGGTCACACGGCTCCACGATCAGCGGTCCCTCGTTGACTGGAGCGAACGAATCGAGAACGAACGAAACGGGCGGCGATTTCCGCGATAGTACCCATTCTAGCACACACGAGGACGAATACACCACGGTAGGCGACGGCGAAGCGGCCACGACGGCAGCTGCTCCCGATGCGGCGGTCCCGCTCGGTCGGGTCCGGTCGCCCTACCGACAGGTGAGACGTCGCGTCGGCGCCTACGTCGCACTCACCAAACCACGACTCATGTGGTTGCTCTGTCTCGTCGCCGTCGCTGGCATGGGGCTGGCGGTCGCATCGGGCGGGACGATCCGCCTCACTACCGCCGTCGCGACGCTCCTCGGCGGTGTTCTCGCAATCGGTGCTGCCGGTGCCTTCAATCAGGTGTACGAACGCGATCGCGACGAGCGGATGCATCGAACGGACGATCGCCCGCTCGTTCACGATCGGGTTCCCGCCCGCAACGCCTACGCGTTCGTCCTCCTGCTCACGGCGGCGTCGACGGCGGTCGTGTTGACCTGGGTGAACTTCCTGGCGACGGTCCTCACGCTCGCTGCCATCGGTTACTATGCGATCATCTACACGGTCGTTCTCAAACCGCACACTGCCTGGAACACCGTCCTGGGCGGCGGGGCCGGAGCCATCCCGGCGCTCATCGGCTGGGCAGCCGTGACCGGAGACATCGGCTGGCCGGCCCTCGTGCTCGCGCTCGTGATTTTCCTGTGGACTCCCGCTCACTTCTACAGTCTCGCCATCGCCTATCGGGAAGATTACGCGCGTGGCGGGTTTCCGATGCTTCCAGTCGTCGCCGGCGAACTGGTCGCGCGTCGGCACGTCCTCGGCTATCTGGGCGCGACGATGCTGGCGGTGAGTCTGCTCGGGTGGATCGCCGGACTCGGCCTGCTCTACGCCATCGTCTCGGTCGCCCTCGGCGTCGTGTTTCTCAGATCGGTCGTCCACCAGTACGTCGAACCGACGACGGAACGGGCGCTTCGGTCGTTTTACGTCTCCAACGCATACCTCGGGGTGCTCCTGCTGGCGATCACACTCGAGAGCGGCCTCGCGCTCTTCTGAGCGGGTGTGGCCACCGAACGATCGCAGTGATCTGCGGACAGTGAGTCGATCGATCCGCCACCCGCTCTCGGTTCGTGGAAGACGCAAGGTCGGTGCGTGTAGCGCTCGTCACCCGGCCGGTCCGACTCGCAACCGAAGCCCAAACGGACCGTCGTTCCAGGTGACGGGTTATACTGCGTGTTTTAAAATAGGCATTAAGGAGTTAAACCGAACGTATTCGACTCGTTCCCATTCTCAAGGAATTGTCTTCACCTTTGAACAAGTGTAGTGTCCTACCACCACGTGTAACGATGACTCCATCCACCTACGACCGACGACGGGTCCTGGCAACGATTGGTGCATCTGGCGCAGTGGCGGTTGCCGGGTGCATCGGAAGCAGCAGCGAAGGCGAGAACGAAAACGGCAGCGAGAACGGCGAAGAGGGGGCTGTCGACGAGGGACTTCCGGCGGCAGAGCCGGTCGACGTCGACACGATCGCCGCGGATCCCACCGACGTCCCCGACCCCGTCGACTGGAACGAGCCACGAACCCACGAGATCCGGATTCAGACTGAAGAGTACG
>SLIS01000192.1 GCA_007135505.1 Halovivax sp. | reverse complement strand
CACGTCGCCGGCTACCTCGTCGGCAACGACGTCTCGGCTCGCGACCTCCAGCACGGCGACGGCCAGTGGGTCCGCGGCAAGAGCCTCGATACGTTCGCACCCATCGGTCCGGAACTCGTGACGACTGACGAGGTACCCGATCCGCACGACCTCGCGATCTGGGCGTCGGTCAACGGCGACCGCGTCCAGGACTCGACGACCGACAACCTCATCTTCGGCGTCGACGAGCTGGTGTCGTTTTGCAGCCAGGCGTTCACGCTGGCCCCGGGCGACCTCATCTTCACCGGCACGCCACCCGGCGTCGGCGTCTACCGGGACCCGCCGGTGCTCCTCGAGGACGGCGACACCGTTACGATCGGGATCGACGAACTGGGGGAACTCACGAACACCTGCGCCTACCGGTGACCGAAACCACGCCCAGCGCCCGCGAGTGATCGAACACAATCGGGCCGTCCACGAGTGATCGAACCCACCGGACCGCCCGCAAGCGACGAACACACCGGACCGCCAATTTGCCGACGCCGCCACCCGTCGACGCAACCTCGTTCGATCGTCAGGCGCGTGCGAGTTTACCACGTAGTAAAAACTATTGTCGTCGTGGACGAGAACGAGGTATGGGAAAGGCACCCACGGGCGACGATGGCACGGACGACGGCGACGTGATCCAGCACCTGCGGTCGGCCAACCGCCGGGAGGACTTCGGCGGGAGACGCGCCGGCGAGTACACCCACTGGATCGAAGAACAGCTGTCCTGGAAGGAGACGTGTTACGTCGGGGACTGGTCGTTTCTCGCGAACCTCCGACTGACGGGCCCCGACGCGCTCGACCTCCTCGCCGACCTCAGTATCAATCCCTTCGACAGCGTCGACGTCGGGCAGGGAAAACACCTCGTCCAGTGCAACGAGGACGGGTACGTCGTCGCCGACGGCGTCATGGTTCGAACCGGCGACGACGAGTTCGTCCTCCACGGCGTCCCGTGTTACTGGACACACTACAACCTGGAAAACGGCGAGTACGACGCGAGCGCGGAGTTTCGCGACACGTTCAACATCCAGGTCCAGGGACCGCGATCGATGGACGTCTTCGACGCGCTCGCCGATCACTCGCTGCGCGACGTCGGCTTCATGCGCTCCGGTACCCTCGGGATCGCGGGGACCGACGTCAGAGCCGTCCGATTCGGCATGTCCGGCGAGATCGGCTTCGAACTCCACGGGCCGATCGAGGCCAAGGAGACGGTCTGGGAGGCGATCCGCGAGGCCGGGGAGCCGTTCGGTATCCGGCGGTTGAGCGTCAAGACGTCCGCGATCAATCAACTCGAGGCGGGTATCGCGACGCGAATCCGGGACTTCATCTCCGCGATCTTCGGCGAGGACATGGCGGACTACCGGGCGTACCTCCGGGAGCACGCCCACCGGGATCTCATCACGCATCCGCTGGAGGGGAGCTTCGAGGCCGACGACATCAGTGCGTGGTACCGGACCCCGACCGAGCTGGGCTGGAACTACGCGACGTTCGACCGCGATTTCGTCGGTCGGGAGGCGATCGAGGCCGAGGCCGCCGATCCCGACCGGACGCTGGTCACCCTGGAGTGGGACGCAGACGACGTCGTCGACGTCTACGCGTCGCTGTTCGGCGAGGGGGCCACGTACAAGTACATGGACATGCCCCACCAGCAAAAGCGCTCGATGGTGGCAGACCGCGTGCTGGTCGACGGCGAGGACGTCGGCGTCGCGACGATGCGCGGCTACAGCTACTACTTCAGGGAGATGCTGTCGCTGTGTACGATCGACGTCGAACACAGCGAGCCGGGGACGGAAGTCACCGTGCTCTGGGGCGAAGGGCCGAATCCGACCAGTCCGACGGTCGAAGACCACGTCCAGAAGGAAATTCGGGCGACGGTTGCCCGGACGCCGTACAAGGCGGATCGCCGCCGGGGCGATCTCTCGATGATCGAGGACTGAGACGACGTCAGTCGCTCGTCTCCGAATCGCCAATGTCGAACACCGACCGCGGATTCTCGAGGACGACCTGTCGAATCTCGTCGACGTCGATGCCGAATCGGTAGAGTTCGAAGATCGCGCGCTTGATCGCGAAGACGTCGGAGTCGACGACGTTCGCGGCGTCGGTGTCGACCATGATACGGTCGGGGCCGTACTCGTCGATGGCCGCCGCGACGGTTTCTGCCGTGATACCGGTCATCCACGGGTGGCCGATGGTGAAACTCACGTACCAGTCGGTCTCCGCTAAGAGGTACGGGAGGTGGTCCGGACTCGCGTGGGAGGCGACGACCCGTTCGTCGGCGATTCCCGCATCGTCTGCGGCCGCGACGTCGTGCTCGACGGCTTCGAGTTCCGGGTCGTCCGATTCGACCACGGGATCCTCGCCGAGCGAGGCGTTCGTCTCGAAGCCGGGCAGTTCGAAATCGGGTCGATACGGCCGCTCCGGCCGGCGCAAGTGACTGGGCGTGTGCAGGATGACCGGGAGGTCGTTTCGGTCGGCAACCTCCATTTGGGCGGCCAGCACGGCGCGTTGCTCCTCGAGCGGCCAGGCGCTGACCTGCTGGGTCGGCCTGATGCCCACTTCGCCGACGGCCACCACCTCGTCCAGGTCGCAGTACTCGTCCATCACGTCCACCAGCCGCTGGGGTTCCGTGACTCGCACCCCGGTCTGGACGCCGATGGCCAACGACGGCTCGAAGAAGTGATTACGCTCGATGGCCGCCAGCCGGTCGATGGCCTGGTCCCACAGGTACCTGACGTCGTCGGCCGCGACCGGCTTGTACGGCGTCCAGTGATAGCCACTCGCCACCATCACCATCGCCCGACAACCGGCCAGTGCGTATCGCTCGCGATCCGCCCACGAGAGGGTGTGGGCGTGATTGTGGACGTCTATCCACGGAAGGTTGAGGAGCTTCCTCGGAAGGTCCGGCGGCTGGTCGTCGAGATACGTCGCGTCGGTCGGGCGGGTCGTCGGATATGTCATAGTCATCGAGAGGTCAGTCCGGTGTGAGCGTCGAAGCGAGGACGAGTCGGTGTCGACGCGTCTCCGTACGAGTACCTCGGTTTTACAGTTTGGTAAAACTTTATGATGGGGCGGGTTAACACGCAGCATATGACACTACTGATCGGCACGGACGACGGGCTGTTCCGCGTCGAAACGGTTCCGTTCGATCGAGACGAACCCGAGCAGGTCCTCGACTGCGGCGTCGTAACGGCGGTCAAATCGTGGAGACACACCGACGGCGTCTTCGTGGCGTCGGCCGCCGGGGCCTACCGCTCACGCGATGGGGGTCAAACGTGGGACGACCTCGGCGTGCCGCTCGGCGATCGGTTCTGGCACGCGGGCCAGAGCGAAGTCTGGTCGATCCTCGCGACGGCCGACGGCACGCTGTACGCCGGCACGAACGATCCGTACATCTACCGCTCGGTCGACGACGGCGAGACCTGGATGGAACTGAAGGGCTTTCGCGACTTGCCCTCCCGCGGCCACTGGGAATCCCCGATCGACCCGCACTACGCGCGGTTGCGCGCACTCGAGACGGTACCCGGCCGACCGGATCAGTTGATCGCAGGCGTCGAAGCCGGCAGCATCCACTGCAGTACCGACGGCGGCCGGACCTGGATCGATCGACGGGACACGATCGTCGACGACGTCCACCAGATCCTGCCGATCTCCGAGGACGTCTGGCTGGCGACGGCGGGCTACCTGGACCACAACCTGGAGAACCTCGGCCTCGGCCACGCCGTCGGCGAGGGCGGCCTCTGGCGGACGGTGGACGCCGGCGAGTCCTGGAACCGCCTCGACGTCGGCAACGACTTCTCTTACATCAGACGCGTCTTCGTCCACGACGGGACCGTGTTCTTCTGCGGTGGCGAGGAGGCCCCGCCAGCCTGGGTGAACGACGACCACGAGGCCGCCCTGTTCGAATCGACGAACTTCGGTCGCGACTTCGAGCGAGTCCCGTACCCCGGCGAACCCCACGAGATCGTCGAGTGCTGGGCCGTCCACGAGGGCGAGATCATCTGTGGCTCCGGCCTCTTCGACGTGCCGGACCAGCGCGACGACGTCGAGGGACGACTCATGCGTCGCAACGCGGATGGCGAGTACACGACGGTCGGTCGCCTCGACGCGAACGTCAGCCGAATCGAAGCACTCTGATCATGGTTCGAACGAACCGTCGGTCACGGTCGTCGAACGAGCCACCGTCCGCCCTCGGCCGGCTCCTGTACAGCGGAATACTCGCGTACATGGCCATCGACGGCTTCCGGAACAACGAGAAACGCGTCGAGGTCGCACGATCGAACGGCGTCCCGCTCCCCGAAACCATGGTCCCGTT
>SLIS01000275.1 GCA_007135505.1 Halovivax sp. | reverse complement strand
CAATTCGGCGAGGTCGCTTCGGGTCCGATGATCACCGACGCGTCGGCGAGGTACGCGCGAACCCGTGTGTCGAACGCCCCACTGCCCGGCCAGCCGCCAGGCGCGTCGA
This sequence comes from Halovivax sp., assembly GCA_007135505.1. Next base: position 4,227 of record SLIS01000275.1, on the reverse strand, counting down.
GACGGTCCGGGTCGCCGACGTAACACCAGCCCTCGTCCGACGCGACATCGGGGTGAGAGACGTCGACGGCGACCCGGACGTACAGCCCTCGATCCACGCCCTCGTAGGCGTCGAGTGCATCGAGGCCCGTCCGATCGATCGCGAGCAGTCGGCCGGTGGTCCGTCCCCCCGGGACGAGCGTCGGATACTCGCCATCCACCCGCGACAGTCCGTGGAGTGTCGCGTTCCCACAGTACTCGAACGGGCACGACTCGAGGACCGTCGAGACGTGTTCTCGCTCCGTCAACGTTCCGTAGACGAAGACGACGTGGTCGAGCGGGCGTGCGGTTGCTGCTGGCACGACTCGAGCCTTCGCGGGCGACCGCCTTTCCGTTATCGGGACGTTTTACACCAGGCCACGATTTCGAACCGTATGAACGGCGTCGGCGTCCGCTCGCGTACCCTCGCCGTCTGGTCGCGAGTGCTACGGCTGGCGTGGCCGATCATGGCCGAGCAGACGACGCGGACGCTGATGCGGACCGTCGACATCCTCGTCACCGCCGCCTTCTCTCCGGCGGCGATCGCGGCGATCGGGCTCGCAGACCTCTACGCGCGCCTGCCGTTGCGGATCGGCCTGGGCCTCGGGGGCGGCGCGATCGCCCTCTCGAGTCAGGACACCGGAAGCGGCGCCACCCGTACCAGAGACGAGGCGATTACACAGGCGTTGCTCATCGGTCTGGTGACGGGGATTCCCTTCGTGATCCTCGGATTCCTGCTGAGCGACTACGCGATCGAGATCCTGGGCGCCGAGTCGGCGGTCGTTCGATACGGATCGATCTACCTGGCGATCGTCATGGCGACGGCACCGGCCCGCCACGTCGGCCTGATCGCCGCCCGCGCACTCCAGGGAACGGGCGACACCGTGACCCCGATGATCGTCAACGTGATCGCCAACGTGGCGAACGTCTCCGGCTCCGTGGTCCTCGGTCTCGGACTACTGGGCGCGCCTCGATTGGAAATCGTCGGCGTCGGAATCGCGACGGCCGTCGCGAACGTCTTCACCGCCGGTGTGCTGCTGGTCGTCATCGCGAGCCCGTATCGGCAGGGATCGCTCGTCGCGCCGACCGACTGGGTGGTCACGAAGCAACTCGTCGCCGTGAGTACGCCACGCGTCGCCGAGGGAATGGTCGCGACGGCCATCGAGTTCCCGTTCAACTCGCTGTTGCTCGTCCTCGGCACCGAGGTCAACGCGGGCTACCAGGTCGGCCGGCGCGTCTACCAGCAGATCACGAGCCCGCTCGGACGCGGGTACAACGTCGCGGCGAGCATCGTCATCGGACAGTCACTCGGGGCCGGCGAACCGGCGAAAGCCAGATTCGAAGGGTGGGCGATCACCGGACTCGGACTCGCGACCGTGGGCATCATCGGACTCGCCCTCGCCTGGTTCGCCCCGGAGTTCGTCGCCATCTTCGACCCCGACGATCCCGAAACCGTCGAGCACGCCATCACCTTCGCCGTCGCCTACGGGCTGGGGGCGCCGTTGCTCGTCTCGTACATCGTCATTTCGGGAGCCCTGCAGGGCGCCGGCGAGACGAAGATACCGTTCCTCGCCAGGGTGAGCGGCCTGTTCCTGTTCTACCTGTGTTTCTCCTACGTCGCCGCCATCGAACTCGGCTGGGGTGCGGCGGGCGTTGGCGCCGGGATCGTCCTGTACTTCGGCTGGTCGCTGCTCGTCGTCGCAGCCGGATTTCGGTACAGCGACTGGGCCGGCAAGGCTGCGCGCATGATGGAACAACGGGGCAGCCTCGGCGACGACTGAGGGACATCGCTCGTGAGGAGCGCCGGACGCCGGTGATCGAACGGCACCGACCGCGACGTCTAGTTCGATCGTGACCGCGGACCTTCCCTCTCGATTTCGTGAAATTCAGGCCCCAATACAGGGGTCCAGCGATGGGAAAGGTTTTCGATGGCGGTACCCTAATCATGATTCGTGCGTATCGAGATCCGGCCGCGAACGGCGGTCGCGCTGCTATTCGTCGTTCTGCTACTGACACTGGCCGGTTCGATCGCTGGCTCGGAACTCGATGGCGAGAGTCAGTCCCAGACCATCCAGACCGAGACCCTGGAGGACGGCACGGAACTCTGGCCGTACACCAGCCGGGCCGAGACGACGGAACAGCGAACGCTCGCGCTCAATCTCATCGTCTACGGGGATGCCGAGGCCACCGAGCGGTTCCTGCGCGAGCAGACGGTCGGCGAGTGGGAAGAACTCGAAGACGACGAGACCGACATCGCCCCCGACGAGGAATCCGTCGGCGCGAACAACGAGTCGACGATCGCCTGGGGGAGTGCCGACGGCGCGATCCGATACGTCTACGTCGACCCGCCGGGTGCCGAGGGACGGTGGGTCGACGAGTCCTACCAGCTCAAGGACGGGACCTACCTCGGCGATCGTCACCACATCCGGGCGTACACCGATCCGGTCGACGGCGAGTGGACGGCCGTCCAGGCCCACCGCGAACACTGGGACTGGTTCCACCTGCGCCACTCCGTCCACAGCATCGAGGAGTCACAGTCCTACGTCGAATCGGAGTTCTTCGACAGCTGGTACGTCGACGAGTTGAACCGCCAGCACGTCGGCAACGATCGCGGTTCGGACGCCGACGGTTGGGTGACCGTCGTCCACCTCCGAGACGGGCTCGTCCCGGCACTGCTGGGGGCCCTCCTTGTTGGCTCGTTCGGCGTCCCGTCGTGGAATCGTCAGCGCCACCTTCGCGACTGGTGGAACGACGATAGCGTCCAGATGACCGTGAGAGCGCTGCTCGTCGCGACTTCGATCATCGCACTCTTCACCTTCGTCAGAGTTGGCGCGATCGAGGCGGAGCTATACTTCGCCGACGTGGCGCCAAAGACCGTCGCCGCCGTCTTCTACCCGCTCCTGGTCTGTGGCCTGCCCATCGTCACCTACCTCAGTTCGCGCCAACTGGGGGGTGCGCCGGCCTTTACGGCTGCTGCCCTCGGGTTCATCGTCGCAATGTTCCTCGACTACAGTCACGTCGGCGTCACCTCGCTCCCGTTACACACGTTCATCCACCGGGTCGCGCTCGCCGCCGCACTCGGGTTCATCGCGGCCGGCGCCTCACAGACCGCCCGCTCGACGGTGACCGAACCCGGCCACGTCCGGACCGGTGTCCTGCTGTGGGTGATCGCCGTCGGCGTCCCGCTCCTGCAATTCCTGTGACTCTCCACACCCGTCTCGCTCGCTTCCGCTCTCCGATGCAACCGCTTCGGTTCACACGCCCTCACCGGCCGCCCCGATTGCACTCGTGCGAGGGCCTGTTGGGGCAGACGCTCCCCGCACGTAACCCGCCGGACAACCGCTGTCGAGACTGACTACGGAACGGAACGATGGCGACTCCGACGTAACTCGTCACCTCCCTAGTCCGGACTCTCGTACGGACGCTCCCACGTCGGCGTGATCTGCGAGTAAAGGACGACGCCGGTGAAGAGAACGACGTAGAGCAACCAGGTGGGCTGATCGAGCCAGTTGAACGTCGCCGTCGCCACGAAAATCCAGACGATCAACAGCGACGCGTCGACGACCATCCGGCCCCCGTTGTGCCACAGGTACCGCTGCAACCGCCGAGCGCGTGAGTCCACCACGGGCCGCTCGGGTTCCATACCCGTGATCGAATGGCCGAGCGGATAAAGGCGTGTCGTCGACGAGTGGTATCGCCCGAGCCGGGTCCGTCGGCCTACCGCTCGTCGATCGGGACGTACTCGCGGTCCTCTGGGCCGACGTAGCGGCCGCGCGGGCGGATCAGGCGATTGTCGGCCTGGTACTCGAGGACGTGGGCGGTCCAGCCGGCCGCGCGGCTCATGGCGAAGATGGGCGTGTACATGTCCATCGGAATACCGAGCTGATAGTAGACAGAGCCGGAGTAGAAGTCGACGTTCGGCGCGATTCCCTTCTCGACGAGGCCCTTCTCCTCGGTGAGGTACTCCTCGATCGTGGTCGTGATCTCGTACCACGTGTCGTCGCCGGTCGCGGCGAGTTGCTCGCTGCGAGCCTGGAGGATCTTCGCCCGGGGGTCCTTGACATTGTAGACGCGGTGGCCGAAGCCGGGAATGCGTCGGCCCTCCTCGGTGGCCTGCTCGACCCACTCCAGCGGGTCGCTGTCGCTCTCGTCGATCTCGAAGAGTACCTCCATGACGGCCTGGTTGGCGCCGCCGTGTAGTGGCCCGGAT
>SLIS01000301.1 GCA_007135505.1 Halovivax sp. | reverse complement strand
TCCTCGCGAAGGCAAACCTGCAGGAGCTGTCGTTCGGCGTCGATACGATCAGCTCCCACGGCGGTGCGACGCGAAACGCCTACGATCTCGATCGTCGCCCGTCCGGGTCGAGTGGTGGCAGCGCCGTGGCGGTCGCGGCGAACCTGGCTACCGTCGGAACCGGGACGGACACCTGTTCGTCCATCCGATCGCCGCCTGCGTTCAATTCTCTCGTCGGGGTCCGTCCGACCATGGGCCTGGTGAGTCGAACCGGCATCGTTCCGCTCAGTATCACGCAAGATACGGCCGGCCCCATCGCCAGGACCGTCGCCGACGCCGCCAGGACCCTCGAAGCAATGATCGGATTCGATCCCGACGATCCGATCACTGCAAGCGGCGTCGGGCAGGTCCCGCCGGAGGGCTACGTCTCCCGCCTCGATCCGGACGGCCTCGAGGGCGCCTGCATTGGCGTCGCCAGGCAGTTCTTCGGTCCACAATCAGAAGACACCTCGGACGAAGACACGGCGGCGGTGACGGCCGTCCTCGAGGACGCCATCGACGAACTGGGGGCGGCCGGCGCGACGATCGTCGACCCCGTCGACGTGGTCGACGTCGATTTTCTCGATAGCGCTCGCGTGCTCCACTACGAGTTCGCTCGCGATTTCGCCGCGTACCTGGCGACACGACGTCCGGACGTCGATATCGACTCGCTCGAAGCCCTCGTCGAAACGGGAACGATCGCCCCCTCGATCGAGTCTCGCTTCGACGAGGCACCCATTCTGGAGATGGACGTCGACGCGCTGGACGAGAACGTGGGCTACCTCCGCCGACTCAGACGCCGTCGCCAACTCGCCGAGACGGTACTGGCGACGATGGCGACGCGTGACCTCGATGCGCTCCTGTACCCGCCCTCGACGGTCCCGCCGGTCGCGTGTGACGAACACCAGCCGTTCGAGGAGATGAACTGCGAACTCGCCGCACACACGGGTCTGCCGGCCATCATCGTCCCGGCGGGGTACACCGACGACGGGCTCCCGGTCGGGATGGAACTGCTCGGGCGTACCTTCGACGAATCGCGACTGTTCGAACTGGCGTACGCGTACGAGCAGGCGACCGGTCATCGGCGGTCACCGGACCGTTTCGGGCCGCTCGAGTGACCGAAGACGACTCGACCGATCGTCACCACGAACCGGCTCACAACTTGAACGTACACAGGTCCGCCCGTCCGGCGCCGACGAGCGTGTTGACCTCGTCGTAGGTCGTTACGTAGTTGGTCGACAGCGCCGGGATCCCGGTCTCGTTCCGGTAGGTCTCCGTGAAGTCGGCGAGGACGGTCGGGTCGTAGCGCGGTCGCTCGCGGACGGTCGCCTGACCGGCCACGATCGAGAGCAGGTCGCACTCGCGTTCGGCGAGTTCGTGAGCGACCTGGAGCGACTCGCGGGTCTTCAGCCCCTGCAGGTTCCAGTCGGTGGCCTGCAGGGCCGTTCCGAGCGGTTTGTCGGCCGGCCAGGTCTCGCGAACGGCGTCGAAGACCTCGAGCGGGTAGCCCATCCGGTTCTCGAGCGAGCCGCCGTACTCGTCCTCGCGGTCGTTCGAAAGCGGCGAGAGGAACGACGAGAGGAGGTAGCCGTGGCCGGCGTGGAGCTGGAGGTAGTCGAACCCGGCCGACTCGGCGCGCTCGGCCGCCCGGACGAAGTCCGACCGGATCCGCTCGCAGTCGGCGGCGTCCATCGCGGTCGGTTCTGGGCCGCCCGGTACGTACGGCTTCGCCGAGGGGGCGAATAGCTCCCAGCGCTCGTCGGCCGGGAGGGGTCGGTCGAGGCCGTACTCGCGACTCCGGGTGGCGCCGCGTCGACCCGCGTGTCCCAGCTGGAGGCCGACGGCGGCGTCGGTCTCCGCGTGGACGTCCTCGACGAAGTCGGTCCAGGCTTCGACGTGATCGTCGTCGTACAGTCCCGGCGTGCCGGGGGTGATCCGCCCCTCGGGACTGACCGCGACCGGGTCGGTCAGCAGGAGGCCCGGCCCGCTCGCGGCGCGCTCGCGGAGATCTTCGAGGTACTCGTCTCCCGGCAGGCCCGCAGTCGCCTCGGCACTCGGCGGACGGGTGACGGTCAGCCGGTTCGGGACCGTCGTCCCGCGCAGGGAGAGCGACTGGTGCAGCGGTGCGTGTGCGGCAAGCGACCCACTCGTCGCGCCCTCCACGTTCGCCTCGAACCACCGGTCGTAGTCGTCGGCGTACGCGACGTCGCGCAGTTTCAGGCTGTCGTAGGAGATCCGTCCACTCCGGGTCAGCAGGTTGTAGGCGAACTGCTCGGGCGGGAGATCCCAGTAACGCTCGACGTTCTCGAAGTACCCCTGGCTACGCTCGGCGGCCTCCTGGAGGCCCTCGACGCGTGGCCGGCGCTCCTTTTCGTAGTGGTTGAGCGCCGAATCGACGTCGGTACCGTGTTCGCGAACGCCCTCGAGCAGCGAGATGGCGTCCTCGAGGGCGAGTTTCGTCCCGGAGCCGACCGAGAAGTGCGCGGTGTGGGCGGCGTCGCCGAGGAGAACGACGTCGTCGTCCGTCGACCACGACCCACACTCCACCACCGGGAAGTTCCGCCAGGCGTAGAGCTTGCTCCGGAGGTCGTAGCCCGCCAGGTGATCGGCGAAGAGGTCCTCGAGGTAGGCGAGTGCCTCGTCCTCGTCCTTCTCGTCCATACCGGCGGCCTTCCAGGTCGCCTCGGTGCACTCGACGATGAACGTACTCATCCGACCGGGGTAGGCGTGGACGCGCCAGAGACCGTGCTCGTTCTCCCGGAAGACGAAGGTGAAGACGTCGAAGGGTTTCTCGGTGCCGAACCAGGCGAACTTCGCGTTGCCCGTCGAGACGTTCGGTCGGAAGGCGTCCTCGTAGGTCTCGCGGACCGTGCTGTTCAGGCCGTCCGCGCCGATGAGCAGGTCGGCCTCCGCGGCCAGGGCGTCGACGTCGTCCGCTTCGATCGCCTCGCCGTGGTGAAGGTCGACGCCGACCTCGTTGCAGCGTTCCTGGAGGATGCGAAGGAGTTCCGAGCGCATGATGCCCGCGAAGGTGTGTCCGCCACAGCGGATCGACTCGCCCTTCAGGTGGATGTCGATCGGGTCCCAGCGGATGAACGCGTCGGTGATCCGTTCGTGACTCGGGGTATCCGCTTCGCGGAGGTTCGAGAGCGTGGCGTCCGAGAAGACGACACCCCAGCCGTAGGTGTTGTCGGCCGGGTCGCGCTCGTAGACGTCGATCTCCCAGTCGGGGTACTCCTTCTTGAGCAGGAGCGCTGCGTACAGGCCGGCGGGACCGCCGCCGACGACGGGTACCTGCATCGAATCACCGCCACTCGGTCTCGATCAGGGTCTCGAGTCGCTCGTACTGGTCTTCGTCGGCGACGGTGGGAAAGAGCAGGAGTTCGTCGCAGCCGGCGTCCGCGTAGCCACGAACGAACTGCAGGACCTCCTGGGGCGTCGTGAGCAGACTGTCCGCGATTTTCTCGGCGAACGGGCCGGTGAAGGCGTAGTAATCGAGCAGGTACTCGCGGCCGCGTTCGGCGGCCTCCTCGCCCAGCGCGAAGTAGCCGTGGCCCCAGAGGGCCGGCTCGCCCGGTCGGCCGGACTCGTCCCAGGCCGCCCGCGCGCGCTCGGCCTGTTTCTCGAACGCCCGGGGCGGTCCACCGCCGTGGATGTAGCCGTCGGCGTAGCGGCCGACCCGCTGGAAGGTCGGATCGCTGTCGCCGCCGACGAGCAGCTGTGGGCCTCCATCCTGTATCGGTTCCGGGCCGAATTCCTCGTCGGTCCAGTAGTCACGAAGCCGACTCAGTTGCCTCGAGAACGCCTTCCCGCGTCCCCGGTAGTCGACGTCGGCGGCGTCGTAGTCCTCGCGACGGGCGCCGAGGGCCAGCCCGAGCGTGAGCCGGCCGTCCGAGAGCTGGTCGATCGTCGCGGCTCGCTTGGCTAGCAACGCATCGCCTCGCAACGGTCCGGCGACGATCGAGGTCACCAGCCGGATCTCGTCGGTGTGTCCGGCACAGGTCGCGAGCGTGGCGAGCGGATCCGTACTTCGATAGACGAGACGGTCGAAGACGCCGAGACTCGAGAACGGGCCGTCGTCTGCTCGTTCGGCCCAGGTCAGCAGCGAGTCGCGATCGGCATCGAGCGTGTTCGGAAGGCCGATTCCGACGTGCATAGCCACAGCCAAGACAGGTATTCACGTATAACTGACGGTCCGTTCGACCGACCCCTCGCTGACTTCGTTCCCGATTGGACGCCACTATCGCCCATCGACTTCGATTATTGGTCGAAAGCGTACAGAAGTAGGGATTACATTTCGAGGATCGACATGTCTCCCCG
>SLIS01000124.1 GCA_007135505.1 Halovivax sp. | reverse complement strand
TTATTATCGGACATTCAAAATGTTCGCGACCCTTACTGAAAGCAATACAAATGCTTGAGTCTCTATCGGAACAAGAGATACCAACGTTAGATTGCCACATTGTGGAGTGTTACAAAGGCTGTTAACCACGATCTCGTTAATGTAGAGATTATAACATCAGTATCTTATGAGACTTCAATAGCTAGTTGATTCTGGGACAGAAATTTGATCGTGTCGCAAAGCGGTCTAGAGTTTGCCTCTGGTAGTCTCAATTGAGAGGGCACAGCTCATTGCTATTTCGCCCGATCGCCGAAACCATTCGTCCAAGAACGATCGGTAGTAATCTATATTTGCGTACTTCACGAGCCGAAGTTGGAGCAACGCCTCTAATCCCTCCGCTGTCTATCTCATCCACTAACTCTCGTATCAGGGCTGGTGCGAGGGGCACTTGACGTTCGTCATCGACTCCAAGGAAGCACTGAAAGAGATCTCGAGTGCCGACGACCTCCGCAGAGCGCTCGACAATGCTGGCGACAACTTCGACGCTGCACAGGGGCTTCGCCAGATCGACGGCCCGGAGACGAAAACGGGCCAGATCACCGATCGTGAATCGCTGACGGAGGGAATCCGAATATCGACGCGCCAGCAGTCACGCGGCAGTTTCGCGAGGAGCATGATATCCAAATCGGTGGTGAAATACAGCAGGTGCTCGGTGAACTGGAAAGACTGCGTCACATCGACGAACTCTCGGCGAGTAAGCAGGCGACGCTGGGCGCACGGATCTCGAAGAGTTCGGATCCGAGCGCGGCACGGACGTTCGTCACTGAACTGGACGATGTAGGCGACGTTCGGTTCTTCTTGAATCAAGACCGGGCGACACAGTACAAATCAGTCTACCTTCTTCGGAATAAGGAGACCCTCCGATTAGTCGATGATTCGGTTACCCCACAAGATCTACAGACGGAGCAGGGCGAGTGCCCCGGGGTCGTACGGAAATCTCCGATTTCCGTGATGACGAGAATCTCCGATTCTCGAACCACTTGACCCCGAGGGTGAAGCCCGTCGAAGGATATATCAAACCACGTGACGCAACAAGGGATAACGACCGTGACGGATATTGAAGACCTCAATATGAAGCGGTCGTCCGAATGGTTTGGAAATGCGACTCCTCTCAACATCCTGCCGCTATGGAGGGTGCGACGGGAGTTGTCGGGTCGTGGTGGAGCGACCGACTCCCATGGACACAGCGAGTGTTCGGGTGTTAATTCCAGCTGACCCCAATCGGGGAAGGTCGGGAGGAATTAAATTCGCCTGCGTCCGTTCGTCCGTTTCTGGACGGCACAGACAAAACGGTGAAGCCTCGGGGCTTGCCCCCGAGGTACTTCACTACACATTCAGGAGAACGGGAACTTGCTCGAGACGCAACTGATCGCCAAACGCGGCGACAACGTCGAGAGCGTCCGGTGGATGGAACTCGGCGATGCAGATGCCGGGATGACTCACATCAACGGACGACACATCGAGGGAACTATTGATCTCGACTCCGCACAAATTACGTCGTTCTTCCCCGTTGGTCAAACGGTGAAAGGGAGACAGTTGCCTGCAACAATGTCGCAACAACAAGTCTACGATGAAATATACAGGGCTCTCAAAGAAGGGACACGAAAGCCCGACGGCGGCGAGTACAAATACGTCCACTCACCGGACCAGTCGACTGGAATCTCTGAAATAACGATAAAAATGAGCGGAAATAATGTGACATCGTCACTACCCGAGGACGGACCCGCGGTAAAGAAGTGGGTTCCTAACCTCAACGAAGGACAAGGAGGATGGTTAGATGAGCGATAATCCAGACCGGTCAACGGTACGAATTGATGTCGCATACGATGAGTCGATCGACCAGCAGCTCCGGGAGGGCTCCGCTTATCCACGCGGCCCACTGACGGTCCAGGGTACAGAGGCGGAAATCCCCGCAAGCGGCGCGATTATCGACTACCTCCCGACCTTCTTCCACAGGGGACTCACTGGGGTCATTCACCTCCTCGGCGGCGAGCCGTACCTACTCGACTCAGACGACAGTTCCGTGCTCGCGCTTGAGCCTGAGGAAGCCGACAAGATCCGGATTACACTCTGCTATACCCGCGCAGCAGGATTACACTCGAAGCAACGGACAGGTGACGAGCTGACAATGGTTGTCGACCGAATGGCGCTCGTGGGAGAACTGCTCCGCGCGGCAAATGAGTTCCACGAACGCGCGATGAGAATAAATGAGCAGCTTGCCGACGAACTGGCCGAGTTCGAACGCTATCTCCGTGCAACCGAGCGTGTCGTCGACAAGTTAGATTCGCCGGTGGACCCGGAGTAGTCGGATCAATACCGGAGGATGTGGTCCACACGGCCATGCGACGATATCCAGAACGACGTATATAAGCTGATCTCGGGTAGACCACCGGCAGATACGTTCTTGAAGAGTAATTTGAAAGGAGAAGTTGGAGCAGTCACCATCCCAAGAAGGCCACAGACGGTGGAAAAACGGTTCGGAAAATGGATGATGTCATAGAAACACCGACATCGATGCCAAGTTGAGTGACGGAACGGCGATCGAGGTGAAAAATTCGATTATGCCGACGTCACGAACCGTCCGCAGTTCATGGTCGACGATGAAGTCTCGAAGCTTACGGCAAAACTGGAGAAGTATTCCGTTGAAAGCGACTCAGTAGTGGTAGCGACGAGAGGAAACCCAGAGTCGGCGGAAATCCCACAACGAGCCCTGAACAATGCGGACATCAGCGATGGAACGACTGTCGAGTTCAAAAATATTGAAGATATAGACCAGTTATAAAATACAGCCAGTAAAACGATCGCAAAATTCAAAAGTATTTGACGCCCATTTGCATTGGTATGATTGACAGATATCAAATCTGTTTTCTATCCGATAGGCTGACAAACTCTCAGTTGGAACAGTCTGTCGAAAAAATCATACAGCACGGGCTGGAATTAGATCCCGACCAGCTGGACGGTACCGACGTTTCACCGAAACAAAGCGTACAAGAAGTGCTATCGTCGAACAATCAAAATATTGTTAGCTTCGAATATGATGCGTATACGACGGTTCGGGTATGGCGTGATCCCGACGACACCTCAGCGTGGACCAATCCGGAACTGATGCTGTCACTTAGCATCGATGGAACTGCTGGCTTCGAAAACGAAGCCGACATCGTTGAAGACAGATTTGATATCTTACTCGACGTCGTTGCAGATATCGTTCCGGTTGTCAAACCAGAATACAGTTGGGGAATGCTCCCCCACAATCACGAGCACGCGGTTCAGTATCAGCCGACTGAACGGCCGATCGTTGAACACATTGACAGTCTTTCGTGGGTCTCTGTTTTCGGCCCCACACTGGTAGCTGATCTCGGAGGGCGCGATCGAGTTCTTTCTACACCTGCGGCCCGCGTCGAAGAGTTAGAGACTGGCCATATACTCGTCGTAAAAACTGCGGATTTCTTTGATTACAATTTTGATGGCGACGCGATCGATCAATACCTTCTGGAAGGCACACCGTTGGCAGAGGTTGAGGCCGAAGCTTCCACCAGTGACTCACAAGTGAGCGAAGAGACAATCGCGTTGGACGATCCGTTCCGCGACCTCGAGCCGGGAGATATCGGAGCCGACGTCGTTGTTGAAAAAGACGCGGTCGGAGGCGAAATCTCCAACGGTGACCTTCACCTTCGGAGGGTGAGGGTGGACGAGAACAGTCATCTTCGGGATGTCAAAACAAACGAGTTCGTTCGTCGTCTCTACGGTCCAGACGGCCAAATTGGCACCCTTCCATCCGATATAACAACCGATGAAGAACAGTTCCCACCGCTCGCTCTCAATGGCGTCCCGGTCGAATTTGTCCGACTTACCGATCCCGATGGAGAGAATGTGATAACGAAGTGTATGGCCCTCGATGTCGATGTCAACAAATTTGAGTTTCTCGTCCGTCTCAGTACCTCAGTTCTGGATAACGGGTACGATCAAGCGGACATCGCTGCTACCGAAAGCCTTCTCGATTCGATTGACTCTCTCGAGGACCAAGCGAATATTGACCAACTTATCAAAAAGAAATGATCGCCGTCCAAGACGCTAACTCAGGGAATGCAATCACAAGTGGGCTGTCGGATCCCGATCTCGATTTCGACGAAGTAACTGTCGTCAGAACTGGAGGCATCACACAATGAATTGGTCAGAAGACGAAATTCAGGAGCGTATCGATCGCTACCAGGAGAACGTGAAGTACCCCGCGCACAGTGGCGCGGGGCGTCCGTGTTTAATCCAGCACCGCTGACGCAACGGACTTCAATTCCTCCCGCACTCGACTCTGAGAGTCTTGTGCCAACATTCCGTGTCGG
>SLIS01000115.1 GCA_007135505.1 Halovivax sp. | reverse complement strand
GACCGGTTCGAGCGCCTCCCGGTCGAAGCCGCGTTCGGCGTCGATCAGCAGACATATTGCTCCCGCGGGAGAGAGCCCAGCCAATGGGCATCCTGGAGAACAAGGCACGGGCGCGACTCTTCTACAAATATCTCTCGACGGTGTACGACCGGGTGAATCCGTTCATCTGGAACGAAGAGATGCGATCGGAGGCCCTGGAGTTGCTCTCGTTTCCCGACGACGCCATGGTACTCGACGTCGGCTGTGGGACGGGATTCGGTACGGCGGGACTGCTGGACCACGTGGATCGCGTGTACGCACTCGACCAGAGCCCCCACCAACTCGAACACGCCTATCGGAAATTCGGTAAACGTGGCCCGGTCGACTTCCACCTGGGCGACGCCGAACGGCTGCCGTTCGCCTCGAACACCTTCGACGTCGTCTGGTCGTCCGGCTCGATCGAGTACTGGCCCCAGCCCGTTCGCACGCTCCGGGAGTTCCGTCGCGTCCTCGTTCCCGGCGGACAGGTCCTCGTCGTCGGCCCCAACAATCCCACCAATACGATTTTCCGGAAACTCGCGAACGCGATCATGCTCTTCTACGACGAGGAGGAGGCCGACCGGATGTTCGCCGCGGCCGGCTTCGAGGACGTCGAACACGTCCTGATGGGGCCGGAGTACGAACCCGAAATCGCCATCACGTCGGTCGGTCGGGTGCCCGAGTGAGAATATAACAGCGCAGGCACTTTAGCAGCGCCGGCACCGAGATAGCGGTTTCGACACCGTGCCTCGTTTTCTCGCAGACATCCGTATCCGATCAGGACGCCGTGGTCTCGAGTTGGGCGAGTCGATTGCCCGCGACCGATATCGTCACGACGACGCGGTCGCCGGCTTCGATCGACGGGGCGTTGGTCGCGGCGACGCGAACGGTCGCCGTTTCGCCGGGTCCCCAGCGCGGTTCGGCTTCGGCGTTGAACGGCCCGGTCGGCCCACCCCGAAACCCGTCCGCCGCGAAGAACGGAACTGGCGGCTGCTCGGCCAGGGGTTCGCCGTCGACCGTGACGTGGACGTCGAGGTCGGTCACGTCGAGGACCTCACCGTGGCGGTGTTCGAGCGTGATCGTCCCCGTTTCGCTCGAGACGTGAAGGGCCAGAACGGCCCGCGGCGGTGGCTCGCTCGTACCGATCGAGGTGACGGCGATCGCGACGACCGAACCGAGACAGACGGTAAGTGCGACCAGCACCAGTACGCCGACGATCGGCGCGATCGATCGGTTCTCGACGGGGTGCACGACCAGCCCTGGCAGCGGCTTCCTACTTCAATCGTCGGTTCAACAGGTTTCACGAACGAGCGCGATCCGGACGGTGGCGTGATATCGGCGAGGGAAATCGCGCAACGTCGAAATGAATCGGACAACTCCCGGATGAATCGGACAACCCCCAGGCGAACTGGACACCGTCGAGTCGACGGTCCGGACGGGATACACCCACCGTGAGCGAGGAGCCGTCAACCGAGATCGTCGATCGTCGTCGAACCGGCGTCCGTCTGGACCGTCAACTCGTACTCGGTCGGGGGTGGAGCGAGCCAGGCGACGCCCGCATCGTCCGTCTCGATCACCGGCTGGTCGTCGAGCTGAATCGTCGCGTCCAGGGGCTCGCCGGACTCGGCGTCCGTGACGGTCACTTCTACCAGCTCGTCGCCCGGCGTCCCATTGACGGTGACGTTCAGGTCGCCGTCCTCCCAGGTGCCGAGAGCAACTCTCGGCAGGTCGTTGAGGTTCAGTTCCTGATTCTCGCGGAATATCTCGGTCGTTCCGCCGTCGAGATACGCGTTGAGTGCACCGTGTTCGTGATCGGTATCGAGGCGGAACAACTGGATCGAGTAGTGACTCTCCAGCAGGTAGGGATCGCTCGAGAAGCCGGCGTCGTGAACCAGCGGGTAGTGTTCACTGATTCGGTCGCTGGCCGCCGTTCGATCCTCGAGCTGGTTCGGTAGCGAGGGATCGCGGTTATCGAATCGAACGGCCTCACGGAGGTAGGTGCCGCCTTCGATGGCGGAGACGACTGCCCCGGATTCGGCCACCCTGATCGTCGTCACGCCCGGCCGGTCGGACCGATCGGCCGCGGAGATCGTTTCGTACGCGTTCGATCGGACCGGTCCCTGATACACCTGCAGCATGTTCGTCGGCGTTCGCGGAACGATCCGGTAGTCCGGAACGTCGTCCGCGTACGAGGACAGGCGATTGATGTTCGTGATCAGGACGGTCGCCTCGTGATCGTTCCTGGCCATCGTCCGGAGCAAGTGATCGGCCGAGACGTCGCCCTCGACGACGTCGGCGACGGCCCGTTGCTCGCGCGCATCGAGTTCGTCGATGCGGTCGATCAGTCGGTCTTCGAGTTCGTCCAGCAGTTCCTCACGTTCGGCATCCGAGAGGTCCTGCCAGCGGTAGGCGGCCTCGTGGATCAGCCACTCGTTTCGCATCTGGTCGTCGGTGGCGGCGAGGGTCGTTCCCAGATCGGGAGACTGGGTGGTGTAGGCCGTTTCGGTCGGCCCCGCGAGACCGAGCCGAGCCGTCGTCTCGTCACCGTCCGGTTGGAGGGCGGGCTGGAGGGTGGACGAGTGATCCTCGACCGGCGGCGTCTCTGCAGTCGGGTCGGCGGCCACGATCGCCATCGTCAGGAGGGAGGTGACGAGGAGGGCGGCGATCGCGACGGAGAGCGCGGACCTCATCGATCGCCCGTTTCGAGTCCAGATACAAAAACCAGTCGTCATTCGTTTCGACCCGCCGACGCCTCGACGGGGACGAGAACGTATCGTCAATCGCCGTTGCTGCGTCGTCCTCACTGGCGGCAGAAGCGGACGAGAAGGGGCGCTGACGGAGCCACGAGAGGGTCCGACCGTGACACCGGTCGGGATGTGCGTGAGAAAAATCCGCGTATGGAAAGGGTTTTTTGACACCGGCACGCACCGAAACACATCAATGCGGGTCCAATCGGCCCTCCTGATCGCTCTCGCCGCCTCCCTCCTGCTCTCCGTGGGACTCGGTGCCGCCGCGACGGACGACGTCCCGGGCGAGGACGGTCCCCAAGACGTCCGAATCGAATTGACCGCCGACGGTGACGCGATCTGGTCGGTCGATCACCACTACGTGCTCGAAGACGAAGACGACGTAGATCGGTTCGAATCGTTCGCCAACGAGGTACGAACCGGGCAGCGAGACATCGCGAACTACCGCGCGACGTTCGAGAACTTCCGACCGCACGCCGAAGCGAACACGGATCGATCGATGCCGATCGAGAACGCCGGGTGGGACGATCCGCAGCTCCGATCGATCGACGAGGTCGATGCCGTCGACGCGGACGAGGGCTATTCGGAGAACGCGACCGTCGGAACGCTCACCTACACGTTCACCTGGAGCAACTTCGCCGGAACGGACGACGGCTACCTGACCGTCCAGGATGCGTTCCTGACCGAACGTGGTGACCCCTGGTTCAGCACCGTCGGACCGGAGCAGCGCCTGCACATCGAGGGACCAGCCGAACACGACTTCGTGACCGCCCCGCACGGAATCGACAACGGCACCCTCACGTGGGACGGTCCACAGGAACTCGACGCGGACGAGTTCGACGTCGTGCTGGTCTCTCGTTCCGGTCCGTTGAGTCTCTCGTGGATGCTCGTACTCGGCGCCGTCATCCTCGTCGCCGCCGCCTCGGCGATCTGGTACGGACGCACGCACGAAAACTGGGACGAACCCAGCGTCCCGGACTGGTTCCCAACCAGGGAGACGGCGGCCGACGCGACGACAGACGGGCACCACCACCACGTCGACGAGGAACTGACTGCCACGAGCGTCGACGACGATTCGGACGACACAACGCCCATCGATCCCGAACTGCTGAGCGACGAGGAACGCGTCACTCGAATGCTAGAGGCAAACGGCGGTCGGATGAAACAGGCGGCGATCGTCAGCGAAACCGGCTGGTCGAACGCGAAGGTTTCACAGTTGCTCTCGAAGATGGACGACGAAGACGATATCGAGAAGCTCCGGATCGGCCGCGAGAACCTGATCACGCTCCCCGACGTGGACCCGACCCAGGTCGAGTGAGCACGACCGGACCGCATCCGAATCGGTACGGAGCCCGCCCCATTTCTCGGTTCGATCCAATCACGCTCGTCGGGGCCATCGCACCACGATTCGCTTGTCCGAGACTCACCGCTCGCACGTCGCGGTTCTCACTCGCTTCGCTCGTTCCGAACCGCCCTCGCGCTGGTCACGGGTCACTTCGTTCCCCGTTCCTCATTCCGAGACCCTCACTGCGTTCGAGTCTCGCGGCTCACGGGTCACTTCGTTCCCCGTTCCTCATTCCGAGACCCTCACTGCGTTCGAGTCTCGCGGCTCACGGGTCACTT
>SLIS01000264.1 GCA_007135505.1 Halovivax sp. | reverse complement strand
GAGGCACGAGAACGCCTCGAGCAAGCTGGTGTAGAAGTCGAGTCGGGCAACACAGAACACGAACGCTGGCGCGCCAGCCACGGCGGCGCGACGGCGATTGCCTACGACGGAAAGGTCGTCATACAAGGGGAAAACCCCCACGACCTCGAGGCAATCTTCCGGGAAGACGGCGGGCGCGCGCACGTCTACTTCGACGGAGCCGCCCGCGGGAATCCCGGGCCGGCAGCCATCGGCTGGGTGATCGTCACCGGCGACGGCATCGTCGCCGAAGGGAGCGAACGGATCGGCCGCGCGACCAACAACCAGGCCGAGTACGAGGCACTGATCGGGGCACTCGAGGCCGCCGCCGACTACGGCTACGACGAGCTCCACGTCAGGGGTGATTCGGAACTTATCGTCAAACAGATCCGCGGAGAGTACGACACTAACAACCCCCAACTCCGAGAGAAACGCGTGCGCGCACTCGAACTATTGTCGTCGTTCGACGAGTGGACACTCGAGCACATCCCTCGAGAGGTCAACGACCGCGCGGACGATCTGGCCAACGAGGCACTCGATAGCTAAGGATCGACAGTGAAAAACGACGACGGCGCGTACACGATAGCGATGAGCGACGCGTCTACTGACAGAAACGAGGAGACAGACGAGAACGGGACGGAACTCCCCGCGGAGGTCCTCGAGGAGACAGAACGGCTGACCCGACTTGCCAGGAAAGCGGCGATCGAGGACGAACGCGACCTCTACCGGGACCGACGCGAGGAGATCCTCGCCCCTCATGGTTTTACCGCCCGCGTCCGCGAGGAAACAGACGGCGACGTCCTGGTAATCCACCCCGAAGAGTGGCACGACGGCGAGGTGATTCGGACCGACCGAATCGAGGACATCTCACGAGCGGTCGAGATCCGACTCGAGGGAGCAGGCGACCCTGACGACTGGGAGACCGTCGACACGGAAAACCGGGAACTCGTCGAGGAGATCCGCGAGGAACACGGGGAGGTCCACGCGAAAAACGCCGCCACCTTCGCGGATTTCATGGGGAACCACTACGCCCGTCCGATGGCGTCGGCTACGGAAGCCGAGATACAGGAGTTCCTCGAGGACTATTTCGTGCGAAACGCCTGGCCGTCAGAAGCCCAGAGAGCTGCGATCGAGGAATCGATCGAACTCGTTTTCGAGACGGCCGGCGAACCGGTACCGAAGTTCTAGTAGCTGTCGTCGACGAGGTCGCGCAGTTCCGCAGCGCGCTCGTCGTCCGTGACGATTTTCGAGAACGACCACTCAATGCCGTCGAGAACGGCGTCGTAGCCGTTGTCGGTTAGCGAATACTGGTTCGTTCGCTTGTCGAGTTCGCTCTTCTCGACGAGTCCGAGGTCGACGAGTTCGTCGAGGTTGGGGTAGAGACGTCCGTGGTTGACTTCGGTTCCATAGTAGTCCTCGAGTTCGCGCTTGATCGCCAGGCCGTACATCGGCTCTTTGGCGAGGATTACGAGGATGTTGTTCTGAAACGCGGTGAGTTCGCGTGCAATGCCCTGACTGCCCGTGATTGATTGTGCCTCTGACATACGTGTTTGTAAATGTCACCGAACTATTTAAGACTTACCAACTATTCGTTTTGTCGGATGAGTCCGTTCGTGACTGAGTACGGCTGCCGGAAACGACCGAATGGCCCGATGATCGTCTCCTCTCGGTCAGATTTCGGACTGCCGCCAGTTGTACTCTGTCGTTCGATTACGAAAGTACTTTTTGATTGACCACCGACTCGCAACTGCATGGTGAACCTTTGGGAAGACCTCGAAACCGGACCGAACGCGCCAGAAGAGATCTACGCCGTCGTAGAGTGCCTGAAAGGCGAGCGAAACAAATACGAGTACGACAAGGACGTTCCGGGCGTCGTCCTCGACCGCGTGCTTCACTCGAACGTCCACTATCCCTCCGACTACGGCTTCATCCCTCAGAGCTACTACGACGACGAGGACCCCTTCGACGTCCTCGTCCTCGTCGAGGATCAGACGTTCCCCGGCTGTGTCATCGAAGCCCGCCCGGTCGCGCTGATGAAGATGGACGACGACGGCGAACAGGACGACAAGGTCATCGCCGTCCCCACCGAGGACCCACGCTTCGACCACATCGAGGACCTCGAGGACATCCCACAGCAGCAACTCGACGAGATCGACGAGTTCTTCGAGACCTACAAGAACTTAGAGGAGGGCAAAGAAGTCGAGACGCTGGGCTGGGAGGACCGGGAGGCTGCCTACGACGCGATCGAGCACGCCCAGGACCTCTACGAAGAGCACTTCGGATAAACTCCAACCGATCGTTTCGTTTCGCTGTCGATACACGAGAGTTATTCGGTCGATACAGTCGATGAGTTATGAGCATGGGTAATTTTATATCGACAGAGAGGCAATATTCACCTGTTATGACAACCAACGCGTCCGTCCGGCAGCCGGACCCCGATGCCGGCCCCGGCATGGCTCACCCCACCGTCGTTCCGGCGAACTTCGATCCCGACGCGCCGGGTAAGCGCCGAGACTGACGTCGGTACGCGTCGCCAACCAGCCCCCGTCGTCCCCGCTTTGACCAACAACGGCGATATCCCACGGCTCGTCGGCTGTCGTCGTAGATTCTCGAAAACAGTGTCTCGAGACGAACCTTCTTATGTTCCCTTGGACTACGGGCCTCCATGGGCCTCTTCGACCGAATCCGTGGCGACGATAGCCCTCGCGTCGCCTTTATCGGAATCGACGGTGTGCCGTACAGTCTCCTCTCGGAGAACCCCGAGCTGTTTCCAAACCTCGCCTCTCTCGCCGAAGAGGGAACCGCTGGCGAGATCTCGAGCATCGTCCCACCCGAGTCGAGCGCCTGCTGGCCGGCACTGACGACCGGAATGAATCCCGGGGAGACCGGGGTCTACGGCTTTCAGGACCGCGAAGTCGGCACCTACGACACCTACGTCCCGATGGGCCGTGAGGTCCAGGCCGACCGCGTCTGGGACCGAGTCACAGAAGAGGGACGGCGCGCGACCGTGATGAACGTTCCCGTTACGTTCCCACCACAGCGCAACGTCCAGCGGATGGTCTCTGGCTTTCTTTCACCGGACCTCGAGAAAGCCTCCTTCCCCGACGACGTCACCCGCGAGCTCGAGTCGATCGACTATCGGATCGACGTCAACCCGAAACTCGGTCACGAGAAAGACAAACACGAGTTCATCGAGGACGCCCACGCGACCCTCGAGGCCCGCTATAAGGCCTTCTCCCACTACGTCGAAGCGGACGATTGGGACCTCTTTTTCGGCGTTTTCATGACCACAGACCGGGTCAATCACTTCCTGTTTAAAGACTACGAGCACGACGGCGAGTACAAAGAGGAGTTCATCGAGTTCTATCGGAAAGTCGACGACTACATCGGCCGCCTGCGCGAGGCGCTCGCCGACGATGTCACGCTGATCGTCGCCTCCGATCACGGCTTTACCAGCCTCGACTACGAGGTTCACTTCAACGCGTGGCTTCGCCAGGAGGGATGGCTCTCGTTCCGGACCGACGAGCCCGAAGAGCTCGACGACATCGCTGATGACACCCGCGCGTACTCCTTTATCCCCGGCCGGTTCTACATCAACCTCGAGGGCCGCGAACCCCGCGGGAGCGTCCCACAAGAGGAGTACGAGGAGGTCCGTGCAGAACTCAAAGCGGAACTCGAGGAACTCGAGGGCCCCGAAGGTCAGAAGGTCGTTTCCCGCGTCGTCGAGAAAGAAGACGCCTTCCGTGGCGACCACGACGATATCGCACCCGACCTCGTGGCCATCCCGTCGAAGGGCTTCGACCTCAAGTCCGGCTTCAAAGGCGGCGAGACGGTCTTTTCCACCGGCCCGAGAAACGGCATGCACAGCTTCGACGACACCGCGCTGTTCATCGACGACCCCGACGCCTCAATCGGCGACGCCGACTTGCTCGACATCGCGCCGACGATCCTCGAGTTGATGGACGTCGACTTCGGTCGCGGCGAGCTCGACGGCGCGAGTCTGGTGTAGGACGCAGCTTCGTCCACGATCGCGGTCTTCTCACTCGAGCATATTTCGTAGGAAGTCTCGAATCCAACAGTCTCGAGATACTTTGCCAGGGATTCCAACGCTTGGGGCCTCATCTAACACGGATCGGTATCTACTGATATTTTTATTTTCACGACCGTACAGTCATGTTACGTCTAGCCACGTGAGCCTCTGTCCCGTGGCGATCATCGAATCCGTGCGCTTAAATGGAAGACGGCATGATGGGTAAGTACGACAGAACTGATGCACCATCCCGCGCAAGTGTGGATGGGAAGGGTCAATGCACGCCTGCAGTCACAGGCGATGCAGATGCGACCGTGTGTACGTGTAGTCCAGGCGTCCACTGGATCCGTTCCCG
>SLIS01000036.1 GCA_007135505.1 Halovivax sp. | reverse complement strand
GACCCTGGAGACGCCGGGAGACCTCACGACGTTCGTCGGAATGCTCTTCGAGCCCGACTACCATACGGAGGGGAACATCGCCATGGTCGGCCTGTCGGGAACGTTCAATCCCCACAGTTTCGTCGAGGCGTTACACCACCCGGATCAGTTCCTCGAGTGCTGTAACGGGAACATTCCGCCCGGGTCGCTGCCGGACGATTTCGTCGCGGACATGGACAACGCCCAGTTCGGGACCGACATCGTCGACGACCCGGAGCTCCGCGCCGAACGCTACGACGAGCTCTGGGAGCGATTCCTCGAGATCAACGCGAACTCGATCGTCGACTTCGGGATCCAGAGCGCCGTGTTGAACGACAACGACCTCCACGGCTACAACATGTACCCGTTCGTCACGGGGCTGATGAGCTACGGGCTTCACAACCCGATCGATCAGCAGATCACCTACATCGATCGACAGTGAGCGGCGCTCGAACGGTTGAATCGACAGCAAGGATCCTGCACGCCCCGATTCGGGGCCGATTTACATGAGTCTCAGGCGATTCATCCTCAAGCGGTTCCTGGTGACGATCCCCATTCTGTTCGGGGTCTCGGTAGTGACGTTCGCCCTCGTCCACCTGACGCCGGGCGATCCGGTGAGCCAGATGGTCGCGTTGAACCCGGACGTCTCCGCGGCCGAGGAAGAACAGATACGAAGGCAGTACGGACTCCACCTGCCACTCTGGGAGCAGTACGTAAACTGGCTCGGCGGCATCCTCCAGGGCGACTTCGGCCAGGTGATCGGGACGAACCGCGCCGTCGAGGACGTCGTCTGGGCTCGACTCCCCGAGACGATCGCCCTCGGCCTGTTCGGCTGGGCCTTCGCACTCTTGATCGCGATCCCGACCGGCATCTACGCGGCGGTGAACAAGGACCGGCTCGGCGACGACGCCAGCCGTGTCGTCGCCCTGTCGGGGATTTCGATCCCGAACTTCTGGCTCGGACTCATGTTGATCCTGATATTCGCCGTCGTGCTGGGGTACTTCCCCGTACTCGCCCCGCGCGAGCCGCTGTATCACCCGAGCATGCTCTGGTACCTGATCCTGCCGGGGATCACGATCGGGACGGCGTCATCGGCCATCCTGATGCGCATCATGCGGTCGTCGATGGCCGAGGAGCTGAACAAGGAGTACGTCACCGCCGCTCGCGCGAAGGGGCTGCCGGAACGGACGGTGATCCTCAAGCACGTGCTGCGAAACTCGCTGATCTCCGTCGCGACGGTCGCCGCGTTCCTCACCGCGACGATCATCTCCGGCTCGGTCGTCGTCGAGGTCGTCTTCAGCTGGCCCGGACTGGGACGCGAATTCATCAACGCGATCCAGGCCCGTCAGATCGACCTCATACTGGCGATTACGCTGTTCACCGGCGTCGCGATTATCATCGCGAACCTGCTCGCGGACATCGCCTACGCGCTGCTCGATCCACGAATCAGGGACGAATACTAACAGGTGCGCCCACGCATGGCTACAGAACGTTACGTACCCGACGAACGCGGTCGGATTCGTATCGAAGGCTTCGAACCCGAACGCGTCATCGAACGAGAACCGCTCTCCGATTGGACCGAAGACACCGGCGAGGAAACGGTCGGACGCTGGCGCCGAGCGCTCCGTCGCTTCGTTCGGAATCGGAGCGCGATGCTCGGCCTGGTCGTCGTCCTCGTCATGACGCTGCTGGCCATCTTCGCCAGGCCGATCACGGTCGGCGGCGTGGCGGTGCAACCGTACGCGCTCGCCCCCTTCGAACCGGGCGACATCGTCTCGTTCCACGGCTCCGAGGCGGGAATCTACGCCGAGCCCTCGAGCCAACACCCGATGGGGACCGACGAGACGGGCCGCGACCTGTTCACCCGGGTGATCTACGGCGGCCGTTACAGCATCTCGATCGGCTTCATCGTCGTCATGCTGACGGCTTCCTTCGGGATCGTCTACGGGAGTATCTCGGGGTACTTCGGCGGGTGGACCGACGAGATCCTGATGCGATTAGTCGACCTTATCTTCGCGTTCCCCGGCCTCGTCCTGGCGCTGATCATCGTCGCCATGCTCGGCGGCGGCTACTGGCAACTCGTCGCCGCGTTCAGCCTGGTCGGGTGGGCGTCCTACGCCCGTCTCATCCGCGGCGAGGTCCTCAAGGTCAAGCAGAACGAGTACGTGCTGGCGGCGAAGGCACTCGGCGCCCGCGACCGGGCCATCATCTTCAAGCACGTGGTTCCAAACGCCCTCGCACCGGTGGTCGTGCAGGCATCGCTCAGCGTCGGGACGGTCGTCATCGGCGTCGCCGCCCTCGGCTTCCTCGGCGTCGGGTTCGATCCGGGCACCCCCGAGTGGGGGACGATGCTCGACGCGACGCGGGAAACGCTCATCGCCGGCCCGACCGGATCGATCCCCTGGTGGGCGACGGTCTATCCCGGCCTGGCAATCTTCCTGTTCGTCATGGCGATGAACCTCATCGGTGACGGGATCAACGACGCCCTCGACGCCCAGGAAGGCGAGGTCGCGATGCAGGGAGGTGGCGGCTGATGGCGCTGCTCGAGGTGCGCGACCTCTCGGTGAACTTCTACACCCAGGAGGGCGTCGTGAAGGCCGTCGACGGCCTCTCCTATCACATCGAAGAGGGCGAGAAGTTCGGCGTCGTCGGCGAGAGCGGCGCCGGAAAGAGCGTCACGGCGCTCTCGCTATTGGGACTGATCGAGGATCCCGGCCGCATCGTCGACGGCGAGATCGTCTTCGACGGCCAGGACCTGCTCGAGTTGAGCGACCAGGAGATCAGGACCATCCGGGGGAATCGGATCGCCATGATCTTCCAGGACGCCCAGACGGCGCTCAACCCGGTCTACACGATCGGCGAGCAGATCTCGGAGGCGGTCAGACACCACCTCGGCTACGACGAGGAGGCGGCCAGAGCCCGGACGATCAAGCTGCTCGACGACGTCGGCATCCCCGAAGCGGAAGCGCGCTACTCCGATTATCCCCACGAATTCTCCGGCGGGATGCAACAGCGCGCCGTCATCGCGATCGCGCTCTCGTGTGACCCCGACCTGCTCATCTGCGACGAACCGACGACGGCGCTCGACGTCACGATCGAAGCCCAGATCCTCGAGTTGATCGAGGAGCTCGCCGACGAGTACGACACGGCCGTCCAGTTGATCACCCACGATCTGGGGGTCATCGCGCAGGTCTGCGATCGCGTCCTGGTGATGTACGCCGGCAAGCCGGTGGAGAAGGCCGACGTCGACGACATCTACTACGATCCCAAGCACCCCTACACCGTGGGATTGATGAGCTCGATCCCGCGTGTCGGCGACCCGAGCGATCGACTCCAGACGATTCCGGGCACCATGCCCGATCTCGTCGAACTCCCGTCGGGTTGTAGCTTCCATCCACGGTGTCCGTTCGCCGAGGAGATCTGTCCCGAGAAGGAGCCGCCGCTGGCCGACGTCGAAACTGGACTGCCCGAGGACGAGGAGACGACGCACTCGGCCGCCTGCCTGGAGTACACGGGCGACCTGGAGGAGGGACTCGACTACGAGGTTCACGTCGCGGAGACGAGCGAGTTCGAACCGGAGCAACCGGAAGACACGCCTCCCGGGGACGGTGATTGGCATGGATAGTTCGGACCGGTCCGTCGAACGAGCCAGCGACTACACGCTCGATGGCGACGTCGGTGGGGGGCCCCCGGATCGGTCCAACGAGGAACCGCTACTCGCCGCTGAGGGGCTGAAGAAGTACTACGACGCGAGCAGCGGGTTCGTCGATCGGCTGCTCGGTCGCACCCGCAAGGTGCGGGCGGTCGACGGCGTCGACCTCGAGCTTTACGAGGGCGAGACCCTCGGCATCGTCGGCGAGAGTGGCTGCGGGAAGACGACGCTCGGACGAGCGATGCTCCAGCTGGTCGAGCCGACCGGCGGCTCGGTGTATTACCGCGGCGAGGAACTGACCGGCGCATCGAGCACGCGGATGCGCGAACTTCGCAAGGACATCCAGTACATCTTCCAGGACCCGTTTTCGAGCCTGAATCCCCGGCTGACGGTCGGTGACATCATCGGGGAACCGCTCGACATCCACGACATCGCCGAGGGCGAGCGGCGAACCGAACGCATCTACGAGCTGCTGGAGACGGTCGGATTGAACGCGAGTCACACCTACCGCTACCCCCACGAGTTCTCCGGCGGGCAGCGCCAACGGATCGGCATCGCCCGCGCCCTCGCCGTCGACCCGGAAGTGATCGTCTGTGACGAACCGGTCAGCGCCCTCGACGTGAGCGTACAGGCCCAGATCCTCAACCTGCTCGAGGATTTGCAGGAGGAGTTCGACCTCTCGTACATCTTCATCGCCCACGACCTGAGCGTGGTCGAACATATCTCCGATCGGGTCGGCGTGATGTACCTCG
>SLIS01000370.1 GCA_007135505.1 Halovivax sp. | reverse complement strand
GTACTCGGGACCGCCCTCGTGGATCGTGCTGAAGATCGCCCGAACGCCGTCGATTTCGCCCCACTCGTTGTACTGGAGCGGTTCGGCGAGCAGCGTCTCGTGGGCGTTCTCCCGGATGACCGAGGCGATCTCGGCCGAGTCGGTGGAGCCGGCTTCGTCGATGGCACTCGCGAAGACGCGGCCAGCGATGTACCCGTATCCCTCGTGGGTCGACAGTTGCTCGCCACGCTCCTCGCCGAACCGCTCGGCCACGTCGGCGAACGCGTCGCCGTAGACGTCGGTCACGTGCAGATGGGCGAAGGTCTCGGCGGCGTCGCCGAGCGCCTCGTACAGGACGCCGGGTGGCAGACCGGCGCCCGTCGTCAGTTCGTGTTCCATCCCGAGTTCGCGCGACTGCGAGTGGATCGAGATCGATCCGGGCGGGTGTCCGGTCGCGACGAGCATGTCGATGTCGTCGGGCATGTCCCGGAGATACGGGGCGAAATCGCTCTCGCCGAGCGGTGCCACCTCGAGGGTCAGGTCGACGTCGTCCGGGAACCGCTCTTCGACCTGGTCCTCGACGGTTCGCCCCCACTCGTAATCGGCGACGATGACCCCGACCGTCTCGTAGCCGCGGTCCTCGATCATGTCGGCCTGGGGTTGCAAGTCCATCGGCGCGGGTAGCGAACCGAGCCGGAACGAGTACCGAGACTGGGTGGTATGGAGCTGGTGCGTCCCCGCCATGTGCAGGATCATCGGCACCTCGAGTTCCTCGGCGATCTCGGCCGTCCTGACGCCCACGTCGCTCGAAACCGGGCCCGTTATTCCCACCGCGTTGTCGTCCTCTACGAACCGTCGAAACGCCGTCGCGGCGTCGCCCGGGTCGCTCTCGGTGTCGGTGGTTTCGACCCGGAGCTCGTCGTCGAGAAAGCCTTCCTCGTTGACCTCCTCGACGGCGAATTCCAGGCCAGCCTCGTGTGCCTCGCCCCACGCCGCGAAGTTCCCGGCGAGCGGCTGGAGCGCCCCGATCGTGATGCCATCGTCGTCGCCACCGAGACAGCCCGCGAGCAGTCCGACCCCGGCGACACCGGTTCCCTTCAGCATCGTTCGTCGGCGAACCCCGGGATTTCTCGTCGTACGGAACGTGTTATTTGCCATCATCCCTCAATACGAGGACTCTTCAAAAAGCATTCCGGTCAGGTTCGAACGCGTCGAAGCTGTACACTAATCGGCGGACGGAATCAATCACGGCGAACGGAATCAATCAGTTCGAACCCGAGCGGTGGTCAGGTCGCATCGTCGTCCGGTCGGCGCTCGACGACGACCAGATCCGTCCGGGAGTGGACCAGTTCGTCGTCCTGGTTGTGCGCCGCGAGGCGAAACGAGACGCGTCCGCGCTCGTCGCTCCAGGGAGCGGTCTCGGCCACCGAGACGTCGACAGTCAGCGTGTCCCCCGGTCTGACCGGCGCGTGCCAGCGGAGGTCGTCGACGCCGGCGGCCGCGACGACGGCGACATCGGTGAGGACCGTCTCGACGAACGGCCGCATACAGGCAGCCGCCGTGTGCCAGCCGCTGGTGATCAGACCGCCGAAGTGGCGCTCGGCGGCCGCCTCGTCGACGTGAAAGGCCTGCGGGTCGTATCGCTCGGCGAACTCGATCAGTTCCGATTCGGAGATCGTGACGGAGCCGGCGTGCCACTCGTCGCCGACGGCGAGATCATCGTAGTAGTGCGGGTCGGTCATGTGGGCCAGTCGTGATTCGTGTGCGTGTGGTGATTCGAGCGATACGGTTTCGAGGGGATGTGGCGAACGGCCTCACTCGTAGAGGCGGTTGGCCACGACGAGGCGGTTGATCTCGTTGGTTCCGTCGTAGATCTGAGTCCCCTTCGCCTCGCGCATGTAGCGCTCGACCGGGTAGTCGGTCGAGTAGCCGCGGGCGCCGTGGACCTGGACGGCGTCGGTCGCGATCTCCATCGCGGCGTCGGTCGCGAAGGTCTTGGCCATCGCCGCCGCCTGGGTGATCCGCTCGCCCCGGTCGCGCCGGTCCGCGGCCGCGAGCGTGAGAAGCCGGGCCGCCTCCGTTCGGGCGGCCATGTCCGCGAGCGAGAAGCCAACACCCTGGAACTCGGCGATCGGCTGGCCGAACTGCTCGCGCTCGCCGGCGAAGTCGCGACTGGCGGCGAAGGCGCCCTGGGCGATGCCGACGCCCTGGGCCGCGGTGCCGAGCCGACCGATATCGAGGCCCTCCATGATGTAGCGAAATCCCCGGCCCGCCTCGCCGACGAGGTTCTCGGCCGGCACGCGAAGCCCGTCGAATCGCAGCTCGCTCTCGATCGCCACGTCACCCTCCATGCACGGGATGTTCCGGACGACCTCGATCCCGTCGCGCTCGTGCGGGTTCGGGACGCCGATGAGGCTGATGCCGTTGTGACGCGACTCGTCGGCGTCGTCCGCCTCGGCAGGATCGCTCGTCCGGGCGACGATCAGGAGCAGGTCGGCGACGGACCCGTGGGTCGTCCACCACTTGTGGCCGTCGATCACCCACTCGTCACCCTCGCGTCGGGCGATCGTCTCGAGGGAGGCGGCGTCGCTCCCCGCCTCGGGTTCGGTCAGTGCGAACGCCGGGATCCACTCCCCGGTACAGACGTTTGTCAGCCACTCCTCGCGCTTGCGATCGTCGCCGAATTCGTACAGGGGATAGCCGACGAGCCCGCAAGCGATGTTGACGGCCCCCGCGAGGAGCTTCCAGGATCGCGCCAGCTCCTCGACCGTGATCGCGAACGAGCGAAAGTCCGCGCCAGCGCCGCCGACCGCCGTCGGGTAGGGGACGCCGACGAGGTCCTCGTCCCCGAGCCGGCGGACCAGTTCCTCCGGAAACTCGCCCGCCTCCTCGAGGGCGTCGACGGTTGGGTCGACCTCGCGCTCGCAGAATTCGCGGACCCGCTCGCGCTGGGCCGCGTGTCGCTCCTCGAGGGCAAATCGATCGATCATTGCGAATCCGGCGTCGACTCGCCCTTCGGCTCCGGATCGGCCGCGGCCGTCTCGTCGATCACGGCGAAGCCCTCCATCTCGATCAGCGCGTCTTCCTTGTAGAAGCCGCTCACCTCGAACAGCGCCATCGCCGGGTACTCCTCGACGTACTCTGCGAATATCTCGCCGACCTCGGCGAGGTGTGCCCGATACTGCTCGCGGTCGGCCACGTAGACGTTCAGCTTCACGATGTCCTCGCTCGTGCCGCCGGCTTCCTCGACGACGGCCGCCAGGTTCGCCATTACCTGCTCGAACTGGCCGACGATGTCGCCCGGCGCGACGATCGAGCCGTCCGGTCCCGTGGCGTCCTGGCCGGCGAGAAAGAGCGTCTTTCCACCCTCGATCAGGAAGCCGTGGTTGAACCCACGCGGCTCCGCCAGCTCCGGCGGCGTGACGATCTCCTTTTCCATCGGTTCGAGGCTAGCGGGGCCCGCTCATCAAAGTGACCCACGTTTCGACTCGAATCGAGCGCCCATCAGCGAAAGACGCATGAGGTCGGGAGACACACCTGGCGTATCGCATGGGTTCGAACGTGGCGGACGGTGATCGGGAATGAGCGGCGGGGCGACCGAACCGGACCGGACCGGTGGGCTCGGCCCGGACCTGGACGGCCAGGTAGCGATCGTCACCGGCGGAACGCGCGGCATCGGCCGGGCCGTGAGCGAGACGCTCGCCGCCGCCGGCGCCGACGTCGTCCCGGTGTCCCGGACGGCCGACGACGTCACCGAGGCGGCTGACGCCGTCCGCGAGTGCGGCGCGGACAGTCTGGAGGTGCCGACCGACGTGACCGACGCGAAGGCCGTCGAGGCGCTCGTGACCCGCGTGGTCGACGAACTCGGCGGCCTCGACGTCCTCGTCAACAACGCGGGCATCAACCCGATCTCGGCGATGGGTCGCCCCGAGGCGCTCGATACGGCCGCCGTCAGCGACGTCCTCGACGTCAATCTCGAGGGGGCGATCACCTGCACGCAGGCCGCCGGCGACGCCCTGCTAGACGGCGGCGGGGCGGTCGTCAACGTCGCCAGCACGGCCGGGATCGTCGGGATCAAGCGCCAGCACGGGTACGTCGCCTCGAAACACGGCCTCGTCGGCGTCACGAAGAGTACCGCGCTCGACTGGGCGCCCGAGGTGCGCGTCAACGCCGTCGCGCCGGGCTACGTCGACACCGACCTCACTGAACCGGTCCAGGCGGACGACGACCTGTACGACCGGCTCACGTCCCGTACGCCGGTCGGCCGATTTGCCGACCCGGAAGAGATCGCCGATACCGTCTGCTTCCTCGCGAGCGACATGGCCTCCTACGTCACCGGCGAGTGTCTCGTCGTCGACGGCGGCTTCACCGTCCAGTAGGATTTCGACGGGGCACCTGCCCGACGCGACCCGACGAAACACCTACGGTGTCCGGCGGCAAGGCCATCGGCAT
>SLIS01000205.1 GCA_007135505.1 Halovivax sp. | reverse complement strand
CGCGAGGAGCCACAGCCGAAGTTGGCGTTGACGACCATCACCGAGGCGTCCCGGTGAGCTGGTTCGTTCAGCGGATGTTCCTTTTCGGTATCGTCGTCATCGAATCGCAGATCGAAGAACGCGAACTCGCCCAGGCCATCGAACGTGACGACCTTCATGAACCGAGCGGGGATGATCTGGTCGGTGTCGATGTCGTTGCCGCGGATGGCGACGCCGCTTCCGGCAACCGACTCGACGCTCGGAATCTCGAGGTCGTTCGTTCCGTTTTCGTACTCACTCATTGAGCGTCACCTCCTTCATTGCTCGCACGTCAGTCACTTCGCCGTTGATCGCCGCCGCGGCGACCATCCGGGCGTTCATGAGCACCGTCCGACCGTCCTTGCTCCCCTGGCGGCCCACGAAGTTTCGATTCGAGGAACTCGCGCAGGCTTCGTCGCCCTCGAGTTGATCCTCGTTCATGCCGAGACACATCGAACAGCCGGCACCGCGCCAGTCGAAGCCGGCCTCGGTGAAGACCCGATCCAGTCCCTCCGCTTCGGCTGCGGCCTTGACTCGCTGGCTACCGGGGACGACCATCGCGCGAACGTCCGGATCGACCTCGCGACCGTCGACGACCTTCGCGGCTCGACGGAGGTCGGGAAGACGGGCGTTCGTACACGAGCCCAGGAAGGCGACGTCGATCGGGTACCCCTCCATCGTCTCGCCGGGGTCGACGCGCATGTGTTCCTGGGCGCGACGAGCCGTTTCGACCTTGTCCGCAGGAAGCTCCTCCGGGTCGGGAATCGGCTCGGTAACGCCGACACCCTGGCTGGGGGTCGTTCCCCAGGTGACGACCGGCTCGAGTTCGCTCCCGTCGATCGTGACGACGTCGTCGTACTCGGCGTCTTCGTCAGACCGGATGGACTCCCAGTACTGTTTTCGATCCTCGAACGCCTCGCCCTCGGGGACGCGGTCGCGGCCCTCGAGCCACTCGTAGGTGGTCTCGTCGGGGTTGACGTAGCCCGCGCGAGCCCCACCTTCGATCGACATGTTACAGATGGACATCCGTCCTTCCATGCTGAGGTTCTCGATGGCCTCGCCGGCGTACTCGTAGACGTAGCCGACGCCGCCCTCGGTACCGAGACGGCGGATGATCTCGAGGATGACGTCCTTCGCCTCGACGCCCTCGGCGAGCTCGCCGGTGACCTCGATCTTGCGAACCTGCTGTTTCTCCATCGCGACGGTGCCCGTCGCGAGCACGTCCCGAATCTGGCTCGTGCCGATTCCGAACGCCAGCGCACCGAATGCACCGTGTGTGGATGTGTGGGAGTCACCACAAACGATCGTCGTGCCGGGCTGGGTCAGTCCCTGCTCAGGCCCGATGACGTGAACGATGCCCTGTTCGCCGGTATCGGGATGGGAGAACTCGATGCCCGACTCGCGAACGTTGTCCTCGAGTTCGGCCATCATCTCCTCGGCTGCGGTGTCGGGGTAGGGCCGTTCCTTGCTCGAGGTCGGCACGATATGATCCACCGTCGCGTGGGTCAGGTCGGGGTAGGCGACCTCGAGGTCGCGCTCTCTGAGCATCCCGAACGCCTGGGGACTCGTCACCTCGTGGATGAGGTGGAGACCGACGAACAGCTGATCCTGGCCGGTCGGCAGTCGGGTGACGGTGTGTCGATCCCAGACCTTGTCGTAGAGCGTTCCGTCGCTCATTCGTCTACGTCTGCGTCTGGCTCGGCGCGTTCGCTCCCACCGCGTTCGAACACCGCGTTCGCGTCGTCGGCGTTGTGCGGGGGCGTGTGGCTCACCGATTTCATCGTCTCCGTCGCAGGCTCGTCGGCGTTCACGGGCTGCTCACCCGGCTCGACGGAGTTCGCCTCACCGCCGTCGGCGATCACGATGGGGCCACGGTTGAACAACTGACCGGAGGTCTCGCCCGTGTAGGGGTTGGCGTGGCTGATCTCGCCCATCGTCGCTCGCGCTTTCGGTCGGTTCTGTCGGTCGGGTTTCGTCGTCTCGTTCGAGTTCGTCTGTCGTGTCATCGTGAATTCCTCGTTATTCCTCGTTAGTCGTCTGCCGGAACTTCCGCCGGTTCGTTGTCGCTCGATTCATCCTCCCACTCGAACAGATCGCGCAGCGGGGCACCGATCTCCTCGATCTCGTGTTCCTCGTCGTGGCGTTTGAGCTGGGTGTACGACGGTCGCCCTGCCTGGTTCTCGTTGATCCACTCGCGGGCGAACTCGCCGCTCTGGACTTCCTCGAGAACCGCCTCCATGTTCTCGCGCACTGTCTCGTCGACGATTCGGTCGCCGCGGGTGAGGCCACCGTACTCGGCCGTGTCGCTCACCGAGTACCACATGCCGCCGATCCCGTCTTCGTACATCAGGTCGACGATGAGTTTGAGTTCGTTCAGGCACTCGAAGTAGGCCATCTCGGGGGCGTAGCCGTTGTCCACGAGCGTCTCGAAGCCGTGTTTGACGAGCGAGGTCACGCCGCCACAGAGGACGGCCTGCTCGCCGAAGAGGTCGGATTCGACCTCCTCGCGGAAGGTTGTCTCGACGACGCCCGCGCGGGTGCCGCCGATCGCCTGTGCGTAGGCGAGTGCCTCCTGTTTGGCCTCGCCGGTGTAATCCTGGTAGACGGCGATCAGCGCCGGGGTACCGCCGCCGTTTTCGTAATCCCGGCGGACGATATGGCCCGGCCCCTTCGGGGCGGCCATCGTCACGTCGACGTTCTCAGGTACCGAAATCTGGTTGTAGTGGATGTTGAAGCCGTGGGCGAACATGACGGTGTTGCCCTCCTCGAGACCGTCCTCGACGGCCTCGAAGACCGCCGGCTGGATGGTGTCGGGGACGAGGAACATGACGACGTCGGCCTCGGCCGTCGCGTCGTCGGGCGTCGTCACCCGGAGTCCGTCGGATTCCGCCTGGGGCCACGAGGAGGAGTCCTCGCGCAGGCCGACCACGACGTCGACCCCGCTGTCGTGCAGGTTCAGCGCGTGGGCGTGGCCCTGGCTCCCGTAGCCGAGAACGGCCACGGTTTTGTCCTGGATATGGCTGGCGTCGGCGTCGTCGCCGTAGTAGATATTCGTCGTAAATGCGTCGTCAGTGTCGGTATTGGTGTGTTGATCAGTCATCGTCTGCTGGAACGGTGTGTATCTGGTCGTCAGGCTGTGCGTGCGTGTGGGTTTTGGCGGCCGTGTCGTCGGTTCCGCGGGCCATCGCCGTCGTGCCGGTTCGGGAAATCTCCCGGATACCGAACTGTCCGAAGGCATCGATTGCGGCGTCGATCTTCTGGCGTGACCCGGTGACCTCGATGGTCGCTGTCTCCGGGGTGGCGTCGACTGTCTTGCCGCCGTACATGTCCGCGACGGCAGCGACCCGATCCGGGCGCGTCGCGTTCACCTTCACGAGCGCCAACTCCCGGCGCATCGCGTCTGGCTCGAGCTCGCTGACGGCCATGACCGACAGCAGCTTCCGGAGCTGCTTTTTGACCTGTTCGATCCCCGGATCCGGCTCCTCGACGACGACCGTTATGCGGGCGGTGTCGTCTGACTCTGTGGGCCCGACGGTGAGGCTCTCGATGTTGAACTGCCGTCTCGAGAACAGCCCCGAGACCTCAGAGAGGACGCCGGGTTCGTGTTTGACGAGCGCGGAGATCACCGTGCGTCGTGGCTCTCTGGCGGCTTCGGCCTCCGGATCGACACGGATCCCGAGTTCGTTGCGTTTCCCTGCCGGCGTTGGTCGCTCCTCGGGTGCGGGTCCGTCCAGTCCGGTCATAATTGCTCCTCCGACAGGGCGAACTGTCCATTGTCGCCGCCGCTTGGCACCATCGGGTAGACGTTCGCTCCCGGGTCGATGTGGACGTCGATCACCGAGGGGCCTTCGTAGTCGAGGGCAGCCTGGATCGTGTCGGCGACCTCGTCGTAGTCGTCGATCCTGAATCCTTTCGCGCCGAACGCCTCTGCGAGGGTGTCGAACGCCGGACACCAGTTGTACTCCGAGGCCGAGTGTCGGCCCTCGAAGAAGGCGTCCTGCCACTGGCGAACCATGCCGATGTACTCGTTGTTGAGCACGGCGACCGTGATGTCGAGGTTCTCGCGAACAGCGACCGCCAGCTCCTGAATCGTCATCAGGAACGAGCCATCTCCTTCGAAGCAGATTACCTCTTGGTCGTCGTCGGCAGCGAGTCTGGCTCCGATGGCGGCCGGCAGTCCGTAGCCCATCGTACCGAGGCCGTGACTCGAGACCCAGGTTCTGGGTTCGGTGTACGTCCAGTACTGGCAGGCCCACATCTGGTGCTGGCCGACGCCGGTGGTGACGATGGCCCGGTCGCTCGTGGCCTCGTCGAGGGCTTCGACGACGAATTGCGGTTTCAGTGGCTCGTCGTCGGGCGTCTCGTAGGCCATGGAGTACGTCGACTTCCACTGCTGGCACTGGGCGCGCCACTTGGT
>SLIS01000228.1 GCA_007135505.1 Halovivax sp. | reverse complement strand
TGGCGTGGAGAGCGCCGTCCCCCTCTCGAAGTGGTATCTCGTCGCGTTCGTCATTACGTCGCTCTCCCTGTTCTGGATCGGCGTCTTCTATGCCTACGCCATCTTCTTCCCGTACGCCTTCCTCTTCCTCGGCGAGGTCGCCTACAACGCCGGCGTGAAGCCGAGCTGGGGGATCACCGAGTTCACCGAGTTCGTCGCCCTGCTGACGATCTCGTTCGGCCTCGCCGCCCAGTTGCCCCTTTTCATGGGCGCCTTCTCCTACACCGAGATCGTCCCGTACGAGTTCTTCCGGGACAAGTGGCGCCACGCGATCGTCGCCATCACGGCCTTCGGCGCCCTGTTCTCCCCGCCCGACCCGTTCACGCTGATCATGTGGGCGGCCCCGCTGGTGTTACTGTACGGCTTCAGCCTCGGACTCGCGAAGCTGGTTGCGAACACGCGCCGTCGCGGTGCCGCGGAGGTCGGCAGCGGCGTCGCCCACATGAAACGCCGATTCCTGCAGTTCACCGCGTTCGTCCTGGCCGTGTTCGCGGCCATCGGCGCGTTCCTCGCCGCCGGGGGCCGCGAGTTCCTCGCCACCGAGATCGGACCGCGGATGCCCGCCTCCCTCTGGCCGGACGAGTACACCTACCTCGACGTGCTGATACTCGAACACGGGACGCTCGGGCTCGTCGCCGCGGCCCTGCTCCTCGCGATCGGAATCGGCCTGGCCATCCTGATGATCCTGACGCTGCAGGTCCTCCGGACGCCGGTGTATCCGCGGGAGAGCCAGCTGATGCTTGCCGAGACGCTCGAGGACGTCGACTTCGACGTCCTCGACGCCGGCGACGTCGAGCGCATCCCCGCTCCGGTGTTCACCAGCATGACCGAGGAGGAGATGATGGACGTCGCTCGCGAGGCGATGCACGAGGACGATCGCGAGAAGGCCCAGGCCATCATCGATCGCTTCGACGGCCTTCACTCGGACGACGCGGCCGGCGAAGAGGAGGTAGCCGCCGGTGCGGACGCAGCCGGGGCCACGGACGCCGCCGAGGAGGAATCGGGCGGCGCGTTCGCGAGCACGGCCGCGGGCGTGCTCGATCCGTTCACCGAGGAGGAGACGACCGAGGACGACATCGGCGGCTACGCCTACGACCTCGCGTTCATCTTCAACAGCCTCACCTCGAAACTAGTCTACATCGTCGGCCTGTTTATGGCGGTCCTCGCGGGGTCGTTCTTCTGGCTATACGCCGGTGGCATCGGCTACGTCCTCGCCGTCTTCGTCCGCCGGGTTCCGGACGTCGTCCTCGAACAGGTCGCGATGGAGAACGACGCCGACGTCAGCATGGAAGAGATCCGGGCCGCGGAGACGAACGAGGAACTCACCGCGCTCATCCAGAATCTGGACTTTGTGATCGCGCTCCACCCCGTCGAGGTACTGATCTTCATCGTGAAGGTCTCGACGCTGGCGGCGATCATCGCCGTCCTGCCGCTCGTGCTGTACTTCGCCTGGCCGGCCGCCAAGGAGCGCGGGCTCGCTCGTGGTGACCGCCGTCTGTTCATCGTCTGGGGCGGCTCGTTGCTCGGCGGGTTCGTACTGGGGACGATCATCGGCTTCTTCTACATCGCCCCGTCGGTCATCTCCTACCTGATCACCGACGCGGTGAACAACGACATGGTCGTCTCCTACCGTATCAAGAGCTTCTTCTGGCTCGTGATCTTCACCACGGTCGGCGTCGGCTTCCTGATGAACGTGATCGTCACGATGGCGCTGTTCCACGTCGGGAACATCCTCAGTTACCGGACGATGCTTCGATTCTGGAAGCCCGTCATCGTCGGCATCTTCGCCTTCGCCGCCATCGTCAGCCCGCGCGGGCTCCTGACGATGTTCGCCTTCGCAATTCCGCTCGCGCTCACCTACGTCATCGGCCTGGTCGTCCTGTACGTCCTGACCGCCGGCGGGCGCCTGTTCGGCGGCGGGAGCGGTGGTACGGCGACCGACGTACCCGATGCGGACCCGGCTGAAGGTGCCGGCGCAACCGACTAACCGAACCGGTCGGGACCGCGTCGTAGGTCAGTCGGCCCTGGCTCGGCGTATACGTCTCCCGCCGAACCGCTCCGTCGGAGCCTCCGCGTTCGGATCGAAGCCACACTTACTACGGACCGTCACAAACGCCCGGTATGCCGAAGATCAGCGTCGAGATTCCGGGCGAGCTCCTCGCCGACCTGGACGAGCACGTCGGCGACGACGGCAAGTACGTCAACCGCAGCGACGCCATCCGGGCGTCGATTCGCAAGAATCTGGACATTCTGGACGAGATCGACCAGCGCCACGGCCGCCTCGAGGACGAGGAGTGAGCCCGTGGCGACCGAGCTCGTCGAATCGGCCCTCGAGTTGGCCTTCCCAGACCGACCGATCGAATCGATCGCGGAACCGGGACCGTCCTGGAACGACGCCAACGAGACCGTTCGCGTCACGTTTCCCGGCGGCGACGCGGCGTTCCTGAAGGTCGCGGCCGACGAGAACGGCGACAGGATTCGACGCGAGCGGGCCGTCCTCTCCGACGTCGGGGCCAACACCGCCGTTCCCGTTCCGACGGTCCGGGAGGCGGCCCCGACGGCGCGGACGCCGTACCTGGTCACGGAGCCACTCGCCGGCGAACCCCTTCTCGCCCGCTGGAGCGCTACGGATCCGGCCGGCCGCGAGGCGCTCGTCCAGGATGTCGGCGCGACCCTCGCCCACCTCCACACCCGCCGGTTCGACGAGCACGGGATCGTCGTCGGGACGAGTGACGCCGGTTCGGCGACAGCGGGTGGCGACGCGGCGGTGGCCGACACGGCCCACGACCCAGCGGCCGAGGCGACCGACGACGGGACGGCCACCCTCGATCTACGGACGGCACCGTGGACGGACGTCCTCGTCGAGACGATCGAGGAGATTCGGGCGCTCGCGACGACCGATCGCTTCGATCGCGCGTTCGACGACGTGATCGACGCGGTCTACGCCAATCGCGATCGACTCGACGACGCCCCGGCTGCGCTGCTCCACGGTGACCCCGCGAAGCCGAACTGCGTCGTCACCGACGATGGCGGTGCCGGGCCGACCGCGCCGATCGGTCTGCTCGACTGGGAGCGGGCCCACGTCGGGGATCCGGCTCGGGACCTCCACCGCGTCCGCGAGCAGCAACTGGCGTCGCTCGACGAGCCGGCGCCCGAGCACCTCGTCGAGGCGCTCTACGCGGGCTACCGCGACGTCGCCGGCTCGCTTCCGGCCGGGTTCGAGGAGCGCGCCCCGCTGTACCGGGCGGCGTGGACCCTGGGGTACGCCAGCGTGATAGACAGGCTGTCCGCTTATCGCGACGAATCGCGCGAGACGGTTGCGACGCTGATCGAGACGGAGATCGAGCGCAACCTGGGGACACTGGACTGAGCGAGTCTCAGTCGTCGATCCGCTCGGCGAACCCGAAGTTCGGCTTTACGTCCTCGACGCGAACGGTGAGCGCCTCGCCGGGTTCGGCGTCGGGGACGAACAGTCGAAAGCCGTCGACGGTGGCGATACCGTCGCCCTCCGACCCCGTGTCGACGATTTCGACTGCGATCTCGTCGCCGGGGCTCACGGGTGCGGTCAGCCGGCCGATCCCGAGCAGGTAGAGCTCCGAGGACTCGTCGCGGGTCGCGTCGGGGACGGTTGCGCGGACGTACTGGAACTCTTCGTCGAGGTCGTCCCGGAACGCGTCCACGTCGGGCCCCTCGAATACCTTGGCCGCGAACCGGCCGCCGGCCCCGAGCAGCTCGAGGGCGACGTCGGCGGCCGTCCGCGCGAGGTGCAGCGATCGGGCCTGGTCGAGCGAGTACTCGCCGGAGACGTTCGGCGCCATGTCCGAGAGGACGACGTCCACGGAACCGTCGGTCGCGTTCCGGATCCGATCGAGCGTCTTTTCCTCGGTGACGTCGCCGCGGATCGTCTCGATCCGGTCGTCGATCGCCGGGTCGAATCCCTCGATCCGCTGGAAGTCGACGCCGACGACGGTCCCGTCGGGGCCGACCCGCTCGACGGCGACCTGGAGCCAGCCGCCCGGCGCGGCCCCGAGGTCGACGACGGTGTCGCCCCGGTCGAACAGGCCCTCCAGGTCGTCCAGTTGCTGGAGCTTGTAAGCCGACCGGGCCCGATACCCCTCCTGTTTCGCCTTGTTGTAGTAGTGGTCCTTCCCTATCATGCTTACTAATCAAGCGCCCAGGTGTTTGAGCGTGACGGACGATGCGGACGAGTATGAGACCCACCATGAGGAGTACCTGGAACGCCAAAAGGAAATAATTCGCGACGAACTCCATGACAACCACGCAGCTCTCGTCCTGGATTTCCTATACGATAAACGGGGAGACCTCGCTCCAAGCACCGCTCGAAACTATGCCCGCGAACTCCGCTTCCTCCTCATACATAGCTATGGAGACGACG
>SLIS01000344.1 GCA_007135505.1 Halovivax sp. | reverse complement strand
GCGTACTCGGCCGGCGGATCGAGCAACAGGACCCCCTCTCTGACGGGCGTGATCGGAATCTCGACGCCGACGGTCTCCGCGAGCGTGGGCGTCCACGGACCGGCCGCGACGACGACCGCGTCACAGCGGATCGATCCGGCGTTCGTCCGCACCCCCGTCACCCGCTCGCCGTCGGTCTCGATCGCCTCGACAGCGACGCCCGTGTAGACGGCGCCACCGTGGCTCGTCGCACCGCGGGCGAACCCGAGGGCGGCGTCGGAACCGTCCGAGTACCCCGCCGCATCGTCGCTGACGGCGAAGTCGTACTCGGCGGCGCCCTCGTACATCGGATACTGCTCCTCGAGGGCCGCTCCGTTGTGGCGCGAGACCGGGACGTCGCGCTCGGCGAGGACGTCGTGGCCAGCCATCGCGTACGCCCCGCCGGGCGTTCCCTCGTTCGCGAAGCGGACGAGCGGCGCATCCTCGTGGGTGAGGGGTGCCCCCGTCTCGTCCGCGAACGAGCGGTAGAACTCGTGGCTCCACCAGGCCATGTCGGTGTAGATCGCCTCGTCGCCGTAGTGATGACGCAGGATCGCCGAGGAATCGCCCGTCGAGCCGGCCGCGAGGCGGTCGCGTTCGACGAGCGTCACGTCCCGGTCGCCGTCGCGAGCCAGGAAGAACGCCGTGGCCGTCCCCATGACTCCGCCGCCGACCACGACGACGTCGGTGCGGTCCGGTACTTGTTCGGCCGTAGCCGAATCCGACGTCGGCGCCGAGTCGGGCCCCGGCCCCCCGGTCATCGGTCACCCCCAGGTGACGAAACGGGCGAAACAGCCGGCGATCGGATCGAAACGAGTGTGACGGGTGGCACTCGGATCGAGTCGAGTCGAGTCGTTCGCTGCATACCGGGGGCACGAGCGCGACGACGATGAGCCTTCGCCCGATTACGACGCTTCGATAGTATCGTGCAACCGACGGCGGCGGTCGGCAGCGATTGGCCGAATCCACACAGCAAAGCATCCGGCCCGCATACGAAGGGGCATGCTCGAACTCGACGGCGAGGAGGCGGGTGGGCAGTTCCTGCGCTCGGCGCTTTCGCTCGCCGCGATCGGCAACCGGTCGGTGCGGATCGAGAACGTCCGCGGCGGACGGTCGACGCCGGGATTGCGACCGCAGCACCTTGCGGTCGTCGAGACGCTGGCCGCGATCTGTGACGCCGACGTCGCCGGAGCCGAGACGGGGAGCGAGACGGTGGTGTTCGAGCCACGTCTCGGCGAGAGCGACGGCATTTCCGGGGGAGTGATCCCCGGCGGCAGCTACGCGGTCGACATCGGAACGGCCGGGAGCGTTTCCCTGCTGTTCGACGCCGTTCTCCCCCTCGCGACGCGGCTCGACGGCCCGCTGTCGCTCACGGCGACCGGCGGAACGGACGTCGCGTGGTCGCCGCCGCTCGATTACCTCCGATACGTCAAGCTTCCGTTGCTGCGGCAATTCGGACTGCAAGCGGCGGTCGAGGTCGATCGGCGGGGATTCTATCCGGCGGGCGGCGGCCGGGTGCGGCTCCACCTCGCCCCGACGACGCTGTCGTCGATTCGCCTCGACGAACGCGGTCCGCTGACGGGAGTTCGGCTCTACTCGACCGAATCCGATTCGCTCGCCGATCGGGACGTCGCCGAGCGACAGCTCGGTGGGGCACTGGAACGACTCGACGTGGCGGACGACGGGGAGACCGCCGACCCCGGAGTCGACGTCGTCGAACGCGTCACCACTACAGCCGCGAGTCCGTCGCCCGGTTCCGCGTTCGTCTGCCGGCTCGACTTCGAGAACGCGATCGCCGGCACCAGCGCGCTCGGGGAACGGGGCAAACCGGCCGAACGCGTCGGCGAGGACGCGGCCGACGCGGCGAACCGCCTGCTCGGGGCCACGAGTCCGGTCGATCGCTACCTCGCCGACCAGCTACTCATCTGGCTCGCGCAGGCAGGTGGTCGCGTTCGGATTCCGGCGGTGACCGACCACGTCGAATCGAGTCTCTCCCTGCTCGCCGCGGCCGGCTACGAGGTGGAACTCGGTACCGGGGAGTCGGACGCGGCCAGCGCCGGATCGGACGAACGGACCGTCGAGAACGGGCACGTCGTCGAGGCGACCCGGTCGAACTAGCGGGCGGCCGCAGTCGTCGACTCGGTTGGCCGCGGTCGTCAGCGCCCGGACGGCAACGGACGTCAGCGCTCGGACGGCCAGCCGATGGAAGATTCGGCGATCGCCTCGCACAGGTCACCGTTCGATACGTTTAATTCGGCGGATAGGTCTCGTTGAAGGGGCGCAGGGAGTGCTATCTCTCGAACGGGCCAGACGTGGACCGCCATGACTTATGAGACGTCCGTCCGTGACCTCTCTCATGATCAATCGAGACGTGGGCCCGAACGAAACCGTGACGACCGAACGGAGGGGGCGATGAGCGACCTGGTCACATTCGGCGAATCGATGCTCCGACTGTCGCCACCGGGAGACGAGCGGCTGGAATCCGCGTCGTCGCTACAGATCCACGTCGGGGGCTCGGAGAGCAACGTCGCCGTCGCGGCGGACCGCCTCGGTGCCGTCTCGACCTGGCTGTCGAAACTTCCCCGAACGCCGCTCGGACGGCGTGTCGTCGGCGAACTCCACCAGTGCGGAATCAAAACCGACGTCTCCTGGAGTCGACGGGGCCGGGTCGGCACCTACTACGTCGAGACGGCCGGCGAACCGCGCGGCTCGAACGTCGTCTACGACCGCGCGAACAGTTCGATCACGACCGCGAGCCCGGAGGAACTCAACCTCGATCGGATTCGAGACGCCCGGGTGTTCTTCACCTCCGGGATCACGCCGGCCCTCTCGCCCGAACTGCGCGAGACGACGACGAAGCTACTCCAGACCGCTCGCTCGGCCGGGACGACCACGGCCCTCGATTGCAACTATCGACGAAAGCTCTGGGCGCCCCAGGAGGCCCAGGAGGTGCTGACGAACCTCTTTCCCGGCGTCGACGTCCTCATCATCGCCGCCAGAGACGCGAAGACCGTCCTCGGTTTCGAGGGCGATCATCGCCAACTCGCGCACAAACTCGGGTCACAGTTCGACTTCACCACGGTGGTCGTCACCCGCGGCAGTCAGGGCGTCCTCGCCTGGCACGACAGCGTCGTCCACGATCAGGACGCATTCGAGACGGAGACGGTCGAACCGATCGGGGCGGGCGACGCCTTCTCCGGCGCCTTCCTCGCGCGCCGGCTCGCCGGCGACGACGTGCAACGGGCGCTGGAGTACGGGGCGGCGACGGCGGCACTCAAACGAACGATTCCGGGCGACATGGCCCGGGTGACCCAGGACGAGGTCGAATCGGTCATCGCCGAGAACGGCTCGAATCAAATCTCGCGGTAACGACCCGCGATCGTCGCCCGTACCGGCAATCGTCGACGGTCGGTTCGACGACTCGACGCGCGACGATTTGATGGATTTGCCAGAAACTGTTTTCCCCTGCCGTTTCGAGTTGGACGTGCAATGTCCCGTACAATAGCCGCCGTGATGTCCCTCCTCCTGGTGACGAGCCTGTTCGCGATGGCCGTCCCGGGAAGCACAGTCGCGAATGGGGAATCGACAGCCAACGACACCTACAGTGGTGCCCACGTCGACTTCGCCGTCGACGGCGACGCGATCGTCGACTTCACCGTCGGCGGCGAGACGACCTTCAGCGAGGTGAGCGTCCAGTCGCAGTCCGAGACCGACGCCGGCGCAGGTATCGGCCTCGGTGCCGTCGTGAACCTCGACGGGGCCGGACTCTCGATTGCGGCCGAATCCCAGACGAGTGCGACGATCGTCGCCGACAGCGGCGCCGAGCTCGACGCCCACGACACCGATCGCGGCCAGCTCGTCATCGCCGCCGGGGGCGAGGCGCAGTTCGTCGAGGCCGAGCTGGCCGGCGACGCGTCGGCCCAGGCCGACGGTGACGCGGTCGTCGTCGAGAGCGGAGAGCGCGAAGGAACGTTACTCGTCGTCGGTGACGGCGAGGTCGAGGTCAACGACGAGGGTAACGTCGCCGCGGAGCTCGACGGCGACGCCGAACTCGTCTTCCGCTCGTACGCGGACGGCGACCGTGACGAACAGGCCGAAGCCGAAGAGGCCCTGATCGCCGGCGGTGACGCGACCGTCGACCTCTACGTCGAGCAGCGTGGCGACGAAGTCGTCTCCGAAGCCGTGACGTACGGGCAGGAGACCTCGGCCGAGGCCAGTGCCGAGGCCGAACAGCAGGTCGAAGTGACCGTCGATCGGACCGTCAGTGAGGGGACGATCGTCCTGACGACCGTCTCCGAAGCAGCCGTCGGTTCGATCGAAGACCTCGAGGTGGCCGTCGACGGCGAGGCCGCAGCCGAAGCGTCCTCACAGTCCGAACTCGAAGCCGGTGCCGCCGGCGAGGAACCGCGGTACATGGTTACCTC
>SLIS01000342.1 GCA_007135505.1 Halovivax sp. | reverse complement strand
GGACGAACTTGCTCGTGTCCGAACGGTGACGGAGTCGAACGACTTTTGCCGACTCGCGCGGACGACTGTCCGTGACCGTCGACGCCACCGTTCGACACGCCAATCCGGCTGACGCGAGTGCGATCGCCGCCTGCTATCGGGATGCCTACCGCGTAGGGGCCAAGCAGGGCTATCCGACGCGAATGACCGACATCGACGCCGAGACCGTCGCCGACTGGCTCGACGCTGACGCCGTGACGCTCGTCGCCGAGCCGGCCGGAACGGCTACCGACGACGCGACGGCTCGTACGTCACCGATCGTCGGAACCGTTCGACTGCTCGAACGACGAGCCGAGCCGTATCTCGAGCGACTGGCCGTCGTCGAATCCTGGCAGGGAAACGGAATCGGCCGTCGTCTGGTCGGCCGGATCGAGCAACACGCACGGACGCGAGGATACGACTGCATACAACTGACGACCTACGACGACCACCCGTTCCTCTACGACTGGTACGTCGACCGCGGCTACGAGCCGATCGAGACTCACGAGAAGCCGGCTCGCCCCTACGATTACGTCACGATGGAACGACAGTTCGATTCCGACTCCGGCCGGTGAGCCCACCGCGTCAGCCTACCACCGCGGAAGCGTCGACGCCAGAACGGCGTAGGAGAGCAGCCCGGTCGCGGTGGCCGCCGCGTATCCCGCCCGAACGGCCTCGAGCTCGAGCCCCCAGACCAGTAGCAAGACGGTCGCGAGGCCGAGCGAGAGGGCTCCGGCGCTCCGGTGGAACCAGGGTTGCGACGTCGCCCCGT
Source organism: Halovivax sp. (assembly GCA_007135505.1). The sequence continues at coordinate 3,655 of SLIS01000342.1, read as the reverse complement.
CCGCTGGCGCCTCCTCGTCGGATCGCGACCCCGGGCCGGACGGCGCCGGATCCCGTTCGGCCCGCGACGCGGGTCGTGCCACGTTCGATTCGGTCCGTTCTATCAGGCCGAGGGTCACCGATACGAGGGCGCCGGCACACCCGCCAGCGAGCGCGGCGACGGTTAGGGTGTAGACGGCCGAATCGATCACCGTCGACGCGACGAACACGCCGAGACCGGCGGCGACGATCGTACTAACTAGTCCGCTGGATTCGGACCGAACCCCAGGACTATCGGGATGGGACCGTTCGACGGCGCGCCCATCGCTCATACAGACTCCCGACGCCGTCGACGAACGTATCCGTTTCCCTGGCACTCACAGGACGCGATTTCGCATCTCGTCGCGATTCCCGGCGGCGAAGTGCTCGAAGTTCTCGAGGAATATCTCCGCGATGCGATCGTAGTAGTGCGGTGTCGACCCGGAGACGTGCGGTGTCACCAGCACGTTCGGAAGGTCCCACAGCGGCGAGTTCGACGGCAGTGGTTCCGTCGAGAAGACGTCGAGGGCGGCCCCGGCGATTCGACCCTGCTGGAGCGACTCGACGAGTGCATCCTCCGCCACCACGTCGCCCCTGGCCACGTTGACGACCACGGCCTCACGAGGCATCGTCCGTAGGGCGTCACGGTCGATCAGGCCACGCGTCTCGTCGGTCAGCGGACAGGCCAGCACGAGGTACTCGGCCTGGGCGAGGACGGTGTCGAGTTCGTCCGCCGGATAGACGTCGTCGACGGCGTCCGGGGCGGTCGAGGGGTCGCGTTTCGTCCCGATGACCCGGCAACCGAGTGCGGACGCCAGCTCGGCGGTCCGACCGCCGATGGCCCCCAGCCCGACGATCCCGATCGTCTTGCTCGCGAGCTCGCCGCCGCTCTCGCGGAGCCAGACACCGTCGTGCTGGCGGTCGCGTGCCGAGAACAGTTCGCGCTCGAAGCCGAGCATCGCGCCGAGGGCCCACTCGGCCATCGGCTGGCCGTGAACGCCCGTCGCATTCGTCAGGACGATACCGGCGGCCTCCAGCGCGTCGAGGTCGTAGTGATCGTAGCCGGCCGTGCTCGCCTGGGCCCACTCGAGTTCTGTCGCTCGGTCGAGCCACTCCTCGGACAGGCTCGGGGTGAGCGCGACCGTCGCCGTCTCGAACCCGGACAGCGACTCCGCGGGCGTCTCGGCGATCGTCACCGTCGCATCATCGAGTTCGTCGAGCCGGACGGCGAGCGTCTCGCGGGCCTCCCTGGAGTAACGGTGGGGAATCAGGATCTCGTGGTCGCTCATCTCGCTGACCAATTCGTCGAGAGAAGTCGATTCTTTCGATTTCGGCGAAGTGATCGTGAGCGAGCGGTCGACGCGGCTCGACGGGAACGTAGCCGAACCCGCTATCGAAGGGCGACGGTGGGACGTGCCCGTTCTGTCACTGGTACAGCTGTGGATCGAGCGCATCGCGCAAGCCGTCGCCGACGATCTTCAGCGAGAGGACCGTGACGGTGAGCGCGATCGTCGGGACGGTCGAAATCCACCAGATCTCGTGGGCGTCCATTTCGAATCCGAGTCCGAAAATCGGCGGGTCGAGTCCCTCCTGAATCGTCGATCCCCACGAGTACGTCTCGAGGTGGTGGAATCCGAGGAACGCGACCCCGGCCTCCACGATGACGAGCAGGGCGAGGAGGTGAAACACCGCCGGAACCAGCGTATTCGTGATGTTCGGAAGAACGTGGCGCCGCCCGATGTACGCGGGCGATGCGCCGAGACTCCGGGCGACGAGGACGTAGCCATCTTCGCGTCGTTGGAGCGTTTCGCTGCGAACGATCCGGGCGATCCCGCCCCAACTCAGCAGCCCGAAGGTCGCCAGCAGGAGCAACAGCGAGACGTTCCAGTACATGTAGCCGATAAAGTAGACGACGATGGCGGGGATACACAGCTGGACGTCGACGTAGCTCATCAGGAGGTCGTCGATTCGACCGCCACGAAAGCCGGCGACGATGCCGACGATCGCCGCGAGTGGAACGACGAACGCGGCAGTGAAGATCATCACGTACGCTGCGACGCGAGCGCCCTCGACGAGGAGGGTGCCGAGGGCGATTCCACGGTGGTTCGTCCCGAGCGGATTCGCCCAGCTTCCCGAACATCGCCTGGTGACACCCTCTGCTTGCGTTACGGTCCCGAGACACTCGCCCGTCCAGCCCATCCGGCCGGAGAAGCCGACCGGTGCATGGAAGCTGTACTGAAAGCGCAGTTCCGGGGACCCGACGAGGATGGGAAAGACGAACGCCCCAACGGCAATCGCCGTGAGGACCAGACTCGCCAGCACGTTCCTCGGTTTCGCCAGAAACTGCCGCAGAACGAACCGGGTCCGATCGGTCCGCCGTAACAGTGGACCGATGGTGAACGATACCAGGACGGTCACCCCGAACATGCTTACGTAGTCCAGCCGGTCAGCCTGCCAGGACCCGACGAGATACAGCCCGGTCGACTGATCGTACTGGTACAACGAGAGAAGGAGCACGCAACCGACGGTGAAGACGGTTCGCTCGGCGGTTATCAGCCGACGGGATCGATCGATCTCCGTCCAGTCGACGGCTTCGAATTGGGCCGAACCGTCTGGCGGAGACATACCCGCGCTAGCCTCCCAATCGTCCGACAATAAAGATTTCCGAACAAATCCGCCGGTCGACCGGTTCGTCGAGGGCACTCCTCGTCAAAACTGGTACTGACGGGGTTCGTGCTGGATCGAGATCCACTTGGTCGTCGTCACTTCCTCGAGAATCGACTCGGCGTTGTACCGGCCCAGCCCGGAGTGCTTCACGCCGCCGAAGGGAACGTGCGGTTCGTCGTTGATGGGCTGGTCGTTGATGTGTACCATCCCCGTCTCGATCCCGTCGGCGATCCGACGCGCCTGGTCGAGGTCCGCGGAGTGAACGGAACCGGAGAGGCCGTGGATGGTGTCGTTCGCCAGTTCGATCGCCTCCTGATCGTCGCCGTAGGGGATTACCGGCGCGATCGGACCGAAGTGCTCGTTGCACGCCGCGGCCATCTCGTTTTCCACGTCGGCCATAACGGTCGGTTCGACGACGAGGCCGTCGTGATCGCCGCCGGTCTCGATGGTCGCGCCGGCGTCGACGCTCTCGGCGACGTACTCGAGCATGGTGTCTCGCTGCGTTTCGTCGATCACCGGGCCGATGACGGTATCCTCGTCCAGTGGATCCCCGGCGGGGAGCGAGGCAGCTCGATCGGCCAGCGCGTCGACGTACTCGTCGTAGCGGTGCTCGTGGACGAGGTGACGGTTGATAGAGATGCAGGCCTGTCCCTGGTGGAGGAACGAGCCGAAGACGGCCGCGTCGATCGCACGTTCGAGGTCCGCGTTTTCCGTGACGACGTGGACGTTGTTACCGCCGAGTTCGAGCGCTGGCAGAGCGGTGTTTTCGGCCGCCCGCTTCGCGACCTGCTGGCCGACCGCTGTCGAGCCGGTGAAGGCGAGGACCCGCGGCGTCTCGTGGCCGGCTACGGCGTCGCCGATCGCGGACCCGCGGCCGGGGACGACGTTCAGGACGCCGTCGGGGAGGCCGGCTTCGCCGAAGAGTTTGGCGAGCAACAGTCCCCCGGTGATGGGCGTGTTCGATGCCGGTT
>SLIS01000427.1 GCA_007135505.1 Halovivax sp. | reverse complement strand
GGAGACGTCCAGCGGCTGTACGGGGCTGCCGAGAGTCCTGAGGAGGAACTACTCGTGCTCGCGCTGTGTGCGTGGGGCCTTCGACGGAACGAGGTCGCGTCATTGCACGTCTCCCAAGTGGTACTTGAAAGCGAGGATCCCCACATCTACTTCGAGGAGCGAAAGAACGGTCCGGGAACGGTTGCGCTGGTCTATGGCCGCGAGCAACTCTCGGATCGTATCGATGCACTCGGTGCTCGAGACGACGAGTGGAGCGGGTATCTCTTTCCTTCGACAGCGTCCTCAAGTGGCCATATCGTCGGTGAGACGGTCCAATCGCGGTTTCAGCGACTCGCGAACCGCGCCGGCGTCACTGTTCGTGGTGAGGTGCCGACCTCAAAGATGGGCCGACGGTTCTGGTATACGACGTACATGGACGCCCAGAAACAGCTACTTGAAAATCTCGATGTGATCGCAGGTGATCAGGGAAGCTCTGATGCGGGAGTTGTTCTGGAAAACTACCTTTCAGAAGCGGAGCGCCGGAAGTATCGACGTGAATTCATGTGGGAGCAATTAGTAGAGATTTTTGAAGCGATTCCTAATGTCCGCCGTTGACCATCGAACGTGGTCATCCCCATTCGGCGATTTTTAATATCGGCCCCTCTGGGCTTACTGCGGCTGCTTACAGTGTCCTCTCATAGCTGTAATGTCTACAGGACTCGTGATCGACGAGTAGTTAGGATATTCAACTCCTCATGTTGCCTTGAAGTACGATACTGCCAAGCAATCGACGATAAGTGTCTTGAACTAGGATGCTTGTCAACCGAAGATAGGAATGTTACTTCTGTCAGGTTACGAAACGATAGAACGAAATCTGAGGTGACGCCCACTAACATTGCTCGGAGCTAACGAACTCACATCGAATTTAAATACTCGAAACGGGACAGTCTTTATTCTCGTTCCACTGGGGGACTACCCCGAATTACTCTGCCTGATATCAGTATCTCGCTCTTCACACTAAACAACCCGTTTGGACTAGTAAAACGACCATGATGGCTGTTTCAGCTGATGCAGAAACAGATACATTGATCTCTGATATTATAACCCGACAGGCACTGTCTAGTTAAGCTTCTCTGGCGTGGATCGGCGTTTCAGCGTCTGCCGAGGCCCCATTAATGAAGGATAAGATACTCACTCATCGCGAGAAGTGTACTGAAGAAGTCGAATTTTCGTTGCTCATCGATCGAGTTCTACTTGCACCAGAGAACAGATAGTAGTATCACGGACCTCGTCACACCTTCACCGCTTTCACGTCTTGCGGTTTCCCTCATCTAGACAGTGCCACCCGACATCAAATATCTGGAACTTATCATTACATATGTACGGATGTAATGGTTGGTGCAGTTAAAACGTCTCTTGAGTACAGCGGGAGCAACACCCGGAAGGTACTCCGCCGGTCAACTGCCGGTCGGACACTAATCCGTTTCATATCGCTAAACACACCAGCGATGAATAGACGGTCTCGGCTTTTTGTTCGCTGCTCGCTGGGTTCTAATCCCTCTCCGAATCACCGCCGGAGGTCAGCAACGGTTACAACGATGTGATATTGATTTCGATGATATTGACCGCTCGGTGGATCATCTCTGGGATCTCGTTCGTGAGACGCTCTTCGTCGATTCGCCGCTCCGGCCCGATGATACTAATCGCTCCGCAAAGCGTCCCGTCTTGGCCCCTGATCGGCGCACCAGCACCGACGAGTCCCTGGATGGTTTCCCCGTGGTTGTACGCGATCCCCTCCTCGCGGATCTCCTCGAGTTCGGCGTGTAACGTCTCTTCGTCGGTGATGGTGTGTGGGGTCAGCTGCTCGAACTCGGTTTCCTCGATAATTCGATTACGTTTTTCCGACGGCATGAACGCTAACATGGCTTTGCCGACGGCAGTATGGTACAGTTCGTTCCGGTAGCCGACGTACACCTCGGTCTTTACAGCTTCTGCTCCTTCGGCCGTGTAAAGACAGACACCCTCGTCATCTTCTTCGACTGTAAATAGCGATCGCTCGCCCGACTCTTTGGCGAGGGCCTCCACTTCGGAGGTCGCGATGTCGTAGATATCGATTCGATCCTTCGCATAGTGGGCGAGATCGATGAATCGCAGCCCCAGTTTGTACTCGTTGTTTTTGTTGACGACGTAGCCGTTTTCCTGGAGCGTCGCGAGGTGACAGTGGACAGTTCCTTTCGACATCCCTATTTCCTTCGCGATTTCGGTCACTTGTGCTCCGCCTGTCTCCCGCAAGACGGAGATGATATCAAGTGTTCGCTGAACCGCTTGCACCGGGTTTTTTGCTTCGGCCATTGTTTACTCTACATGTGTATACATACCAATAAGTGTTTGGTATTATCAAACAGAACGTCGGTCGCCGAATGATATACGAACCTGGTTGCGCGGTTGATCCCTGATCACTAATGGTTTAAAGCTGAAATAGGTGTGACCAAGAGTGCAAACACTAGTTACGGACGGCGACGGCGAACTATGGGAAGAGACACGCGACCGACCGAACCCCGAGCCGGGTGAGGTCCTCGTTAAGGGTTCGAGCCGTCGGCATCTGTGGCATCGATACTGGTCTGATCGACGGGGAAAGACCGCCCTGGACTCGGTATCCGCTCGTTCCGGGACACGAGATCTGTGCCGAAGTGGTTGAACTCGGTCAGGATGTCGATTCGCTCTCGGTCGGTGACCGGGTCGCGCTCCACGGCTTCGTTTACTGCGGGACTTGCACTCCGTGTTGGGAGGGACGGTACTACCAGTGCGACGACCCCATGTCCCGATCCAGAAGTGCTCCACCGGTACTTATATATGTTTTCGCCTCCTATCTGTCAGGTCAGGCCAGCCTTACGGCGAGTACTCATGAGCAAGGAACTAATGTTGCCCGATACAGTAGCGAACGAAGACCAAGTTGAGGAACTCCTCTCGAGACCGTACCCGGAAGACGTTGAGTTCGCGCGGGGGCTCGACGGCGACGTCATGGTTCTCGGGGCGGGTGGCAAGATGGGGCCGACGCTGATCCGACGGATGCTGCGGGCGGTCGAGGAAGCAGGGACCGAGACCACGATCTATGGCGTCTCGCGGTTTTCCGACGACGACATCGAGGCAAAACTCGACTCCTGGGGCGCCGAGACGATCGAGGCCGACCTTCTTGACGACGACGCTCTAGATTCACTTCCCGAGTGTAAGAACCTCATCTACATGGTCGGGATGAAGTTCGGGACGACCGGCCAGGAACCGATGACGTGGGCGATCAACTCCTACCTGCCCGGGCGGATCGCCTGCCGGTTCCCAGACTCTCGGATGGTCGCTTTCTCGACCGGGAACGTTTACCCGCCGGTCCCTGTCGAGTCGAAGGGGTCAACGGAGTCTGATCCCGTGGGACCGGTCGGGGAGTACGCCCAGTCGTGTCTCGGCAGGGAGCGCGTCCTCCAGTACTTCTCGGAGGAAAACGAGACGCCGATTTGTCTGCTCCGCCTGAACTACGCCGTCGAACTCCGCTACGGCGTCCTCGTCGATCTCGCCAAGCGGGTCTACGCCGGCGATCCGGTCCCCCTCGAGATGGGGCACGTGAACGTCATCTGGCAGGGTGATGCCAACTCCATCTGCTTCCGGTCGCTCGAGTTGGCCGACTCGCCGGCCGACGTCCTGAACGTCACGGGCCCGAACGTCCTCTCCGTGCGTGATCTCGCCGAACGGTTCGCCGAAGAGTTCGACCGCGAGGTGACATTTTCCGGGGAGCCGAAGGAGACTGCCCTACTCAACGACGCCGGCCGGTGTCACGAGTTGTTCGGCGAACCGAGAGTCTCCATCGAGGAGATCATCGAACTCGTGGCTCAGTGGATTGAGCAGGACGGGTTCACGATGGGAAAGCCGACGAAGTTCCACGTCCGGGACGGCGATTTCTAGCGCACATTTCGCACCCTCGCGTAATTTCCTCTGTGATTTTCAGAGACACGGTTAATTCGGCCATTTGGTAGTGTCTAGTCATTGGTCCATCACTTCTTCGGCGGGAGTGCAGTTATCGAGCGCTTGATTCGGTCGGTGCCGGTTGTAGTAGTGGACGAAGGCGGCGAGCCAGCGCTTAGTGGTTAGGGGAAGTTATGAAGATAACATCTGATATGAGAGTATGTCTGGAGATCGCCGCAAAGAGATCGTCCGTCACCTCAGTGAGGACGATTTCGACCGACTTCTTGCGGAATCCACTGATGAGAAACTCACTGAGCGGCTGATCTTCATCAAACGAGTCTACAAGGGAGCAACACTGGAGGACGGTGCCGATGACGTCGGCAGGTCCTCCGCGACAGGAACGCGCTGGGCTCGACGATGGAATAAGGGCGGTCTTGGACTGCTGATGCCGAACTTCGGGGGCGGCAGGCCCCCGAAGCTCGGCGAGGACCAACGAGAACTCCTCTTGGAACTACTTCGTGACG
>SLIS01000032.1 GCA_007135505.1 Halovivax sp. | reverse complement strand
GGCAGGTTCGTCACAGACGCCACACGTTGCGTCCTTGTCCGGACGGACGGGTTCGCCGGCGGAGGCACCACCCTGGTCGTCGACGGGTTGCATGACGATCTCGGCGGCGATCTCGTCCTTGATTACCGTCTCGCAGGCCTCGTCACCACACCACGGCGTCTTCACGTAGCCACCGTAGCGACCGATCGTCCCCAGGATCTCCTCGGGCGAATCGGCCTCGCGGACGTTCTCCTCTAGGTTCTCCGCGGCCACGTCGTAGAGTTTCTCGAAGACGGTGTCGAGGTGGGCGTCGACGGTGTCGACGATTCCCTCGCGGTCGGCGACGGTCTGCTCGCTGTCGGGTCGGTGTACCAGCGTGACCGCTTCGTCCTCGGCCTCGTTGGGGCCGATCTCCAGACGGAGGGGGATGCCGTTCAGCTCGTGCTCGTTGAACTTGAAACCGGGATTGCGCTCGTCGCGATCGTCGAGTTCGACGCGGAAGCCGGCGGCTTCGAGGTCCTCGGCGATACCTGTCGCGTACGAGAGGACCGCGTCCTTCGTGTCGGCCTGCCAGATCGGGACGATGACGACCTGCGTCGGCGCAATCGTCGGCGGCAGGACGAGTCCCTGGTCGTCCGAGTGCGTCATGATCATCGCGCCCAGTGCACGCCAGGACAGTCCCCAGGAGGTTGTGTAGGCCGTCTGCTCGGTCTCGTCCTCGTCGACGAAGGTAATGTCGAACGCCTCGGCGAAACTCTGACCGAGGTGGTGGCTGGTCGCACTCTGGACGGACTTGCCGTCGGGCATCAGCGCCTCGACGCAGGTCGTCGTCTCCGCGCCAGGGAACTTATCGTGCTCGGGCTTCTTGCCGCGCAGGACCGGCACTGCGAGGACCTCCTCCAGCGCGCGGACGTACTGGTCGAGCCGCGTCCAGACCTCCTCCCAGGCGCCCCCGTCGGTCGCGTGAGCGGTGTGGCCCTCCTGCCAGAGGAACTCCTTCGTGCGGAAGAACGGCTTCGTCTCGGTGGCCTCCCAGCGAACGACGGAACACCACTGGTTGAGTCGCAGCGGCAAGTCACGGTGGCTGCGAATCCAGTCTGCCATGAACGGCGCGATGATGGACTCGCTGGTCGGACGCACGGCCAGTCGCTCCTCGAGTTCCTCGTGGCCGCCCTGGGTGACCCAGGCGACCTCGGGGTCGAAGCCCTCGACGATGTCCTTCTCGCGCTCGAGATAGCTCTCTGGGATGAACATCGGGAAGTAGGCGTTCGTGACGCCGGTTTCCTTGAACCAGCCGTCGAGTGCGTTCTGGATCGCCTCCCAGAGGGCGTAGCCCCTGGGCTTCGTGACGATGAAACCGCCCATAGGCGCGTAGTCCGCCAGATCGGCCTTCTGGACGACCTCGGCGTACCACTCGCCGGGATTGTGTGCTTTGGACTCGGTGATCCCGAGATCCTGTGCATCGTCGCTCATACTCTCACCCAGTGTCAGCGCAGTCTTAAACGATACGAAGGGACGACGGCTCTCCGCGGGCCGGAGCTCGAATGCACCAGCGAGTCCATCGCGCCTGCGACCACCGTTCTCGCACCGATCACTGCTGGCCGTTTTCGCCCCTTCTCGGGAACTTTAGTGACTCGCCCCTGGACGAAGTGGGTATGAAGGCCATCGAGGTACCGGCCTACGGTTCGAGCGACGTCCTCTCGATCGTCGAGCGGAAACGGCCCGAACCGGCGCCAGGCGAGGTCCGAATCGCCGTCGAAGCGGCCGGTATCAACTTCGCGGACGTGATGCAACGACGTGGACACTACCCGGGCGGGCCGGAGCCGCCATACGTCCCGGGTATGGAGGTGGCGGGGACGATCGACGCGACCGGCTCGGACGTCGATCGCGCGGTCGGCGACGACGTTGTGGCGATGGTCCCCGGCGGCGGGTACGCCGCGTACGTCACCGTGGACGCGAATCGGTTGATTCCGATCCCGGCCGACCTCTCGTTCCCGGAGGCCGCCGGCTTTCCCGTCCAGTTCCTCACGGCGCACAACTGCCTCTTCGAGTGGGGCGAGCTGGAAGCCGGCGAGTCCGTTCTCGTCCAGGCGGCCGCTGGCGGCGTCGGGACCGCGGCCGTCCAGCTCGCTGCCGACGCGGGCGCCGAGGTCTTCGGCACGGCGAGTTCGGAGGAGAAGCTGGAGCTCGCCGCCGACCTGGGGTGCGACCACCCGATCCAGTACACCGAGATCGACTTCCGCGAGGTGATCGAGTCGGCCACCGACGGCGACGGTGTCGAACTCGTCCTCGAGAGCGTCGGCGGCGAGACGTTCGATCGAAGCCTCGACGCACTGGGACACTTCGGCCGGCTGGTCACCTACGGCGTCGCCAGCGGTGAACCCGCCAGTGCCGAGAATCGGCGGCTACTGTTCGAGAATAAATCAGTACGGGGCTTTCACCTCGGACGGGCAACCGCCCACGACCCCGGTCGTGTCCTCGACGCGATTCCGGACCTGACTGCGAAACTTCAGGCCGGCAACCTCGAAGTGATCGTCGGTGAACGGTTCCCGCTCGCCGAGGCGGGGCCAGCCCACGAGTTCATCGAGAATCGCGAGAGCGTCGGCAAGGTCGTCCTTCAGCCGCGACGGTGATCGTCGACTGGTCGGCGTATGCAGGAGGACGGCGGCACTGGTCCGGCGCGGTCACGGCTCGCGCACGGGTACTGCTCAGGTGCCGTCACTGCTCGGGCGCACTCATCGAGACGCCCCACTCGATGTCGTACTCGGTGAAATCCGCGTCGTCGAGCGGTTCGCCGCCCTCGAAGTAGAACTCGCCGCGGACCGTCTCTCCCTCGAGGACGCCGGGGAGCCAGTGACGATCGTCCTCCCACATCCGGTCGTAGGGAACTTCATCGACGGCGAACCACTCGGGACGCGCCTCGGGAGACGCGCTGGGCTCGCCGTCGAATCGATCCGTCCGGAAGACGTGGCAGTTGATCCGCGGATCGTCGTCGAGGAAGAAGGTCAGTTCGCCGGCGGGTTCCAGTGCGGGCGAATCGACGTCGATACCGACCTCCTCGCGAACTTCGCGGATCGCACACTCTCGAAGAGTCTCACCGTCCTCGCGCTTGCCACCGGGCCCGTTGTACCAGCCCGAACCCAGCCCGCGGCGCTTCTCGATCAACAGCACCTCGCCGTCCCGAACGACGAAGCACAGTGTCCCCTCGATCATCGTCGACTCTTTGCAACGAAACGCTAAAAACGCGGGGGAACCGGCCGGCGGAGCGGGACCGGTTAGCGAAGTCGGATCGAGTATCGGCGGTTCGAATTTCCGGTGTTGGACTCGCCGCTGCGGAAATTCTTTTACGGATCACCCTGCAGTAGTACCCATGGAAGACATTTTCGTCGCCCGACTCATGTCGACCGACGTCTACACCGTCTCGCCGGACACCCTCGTGGAGGACGCCGCGACAGCGATGCTGGATCGGTCGATCGGCTCCGTCGTGGTCGTCGACGAGTCAAACGCACTCTGTGGCATTCTCACCTCGACCGACTTCGTGGAGATCGTCGCCGAGCGCAAGCCGAAAGACCAGACGCCCGTCGCCGAGTACATGACCGATGACGTCACGACCGCGAGTGCACAGGCGTCCGTACAGGACGTCGCCGCACTGCTTACCGAGCAGGGCTTTCACCACGTACCCATCGTCGACGAGACCGAGGGCGTCATCGGGATGATCTCGACATCCGACCTGGCAGCGTACCTGTCCGAGTACGAACAGCCGAATACGGTCTGAGAGTCGGTCGGCCGCCGGTCGTCGAACTGATTGGCCCGTCGCAGGGTTCCGAGTCGAATCTCCAACCAGTTCCAGTTACGAGTCCCCGTCCCTGAAGACGCGGGCGTGGGGTGGCGGATCGACGGGGAGCGTTTCGGCAGAAACGACGTCGAATGGGGCTCGACAGAGGCGCCCGCTCGTCTCGCGGTCGAGATAGAGCGGGTATCGCGTGCCGTCGAAGCCGACGACGAGTCCGACGAACGGGAGCGACGTCGCCGCATCGGTCGGCCACAAGTATCGAATCGATCCACGTGGCTCGCGGAATCTGATCGCGTCGGCGGCGGATAGCTCGGGAACGTTTCCGGACCGCCGGGGGTGATCGGTCCCGTCGGACACGGTCGAATCGGCGTCGTAACCGGGAGCCGAGTTGTCCCCGGCCCGGTTGTCGGTCGGCTGGGCCGGTCCCGGGGCGGTAGCGACGAGGCCGGGTCGACCGACGCCGGCATCAGCATCGGTGCCGTCTCCGTCGCCCGATCCGAAGGTGGCTGGTGACATCGTACTCGACGATACTGCCGTGTGAACATAGTCGTCGGGCTTCGACTTCCGAATTTCCGAAAACGGAGGCGATCACCGAATCGGCCACCAGTCCCGCGAGATCCGGGTCCATCCGACTGCTGGACCGAACCGTCGTCGACGATCCTCACGGATTTGCATCGGACCAGCCGAACGC
>SLIS01000244.1 GCA_007135505.1 Halovivax sp. | reverse complement strand
GCTCTTCCTTCTTGTCCAGCTGGCGGAGCCGCTTTTGGACGCGGACGAAGTCCTCGTGGTGGCGATCGGCGGCCTCCTGCGCCTCGACGAACAGCTCGTGCATGGCGTCGGCCTTATCGCGGATGTCGTCGGCCTCACGGTAGGCCTCGATCATCTGGTTGTGGTGTTCCTGAGCCTCGTCCGCCAGTTCGGTCACTTTCTGGTGGTGCTGGGAGGCGTCGGATCGCACTTCCTCGGCTTCCTCGCGAAGTTCTTCGAGTTCGTTACTGCCCTCGAGCTTTTCCTTGCGATCGGCGTACTCCTCGCGTTTGGCCTCGATCTTCTCGATGAGTTCGCGCTCATCTTCGGTCGAGAGGACCTCGGTCTGCTGCTTGAACTCGAGCTGTTCGATCTCGTCCTCGAGTTCCTCCAGGTCTTTCCCCTCGTCCAGTTCGAGATCGGACTTCAGGCTATCGACCTTGTCGAAGAGTTCGTTGGCCTTCGCGTTGAGGTCGTTTCGACTCTCCTTGTGCTCCTGAACCTTCTCGTTGAGTTCATCACGTTTCTCGCGGTGTTCCTGGGCCTCGTCGACCTTTTCGCGAGTCTTCGTGTTGAGTTCGTCGCGCTTGGACGCGCGTTCAGAAGCCATCTGGTTCAGCTCGTTGCGCCGATCTCGCAGTTGACCGGCCTTCTTGATGAGCTGTCCTTTCGATTTGTTCTCGAGGTCGTCCTCTGTCAGTTCGATGTTCTTCGATTCGTCTACCATGTGTTCAAACCTCTGTGCCATACCCGCACCGGCGACAGCGAGCGCTCGTGATCGGCGAAATCTCGGATAGTAAGATTTCCTGTCATTGATCGTCGAGCGATACGCGTCAACCGGTGACGCTCTGGTAGGGCACAATACTGTCGGTCGATAGTTAAAGCTACCGGTAGCGCCGCCTGTGAAAACCGTTAGCAAAGCCCTCGACGCGGTTTGAAGCGGATTCAGGGTGGTGATCGATCTAGTTTTTATGACAGGGTAAGCCGGCAGGACTCGTCCGACAGGAGGTGTCTGGGGAGCCAGCGGTCCGTGGAACGGCCCGTATCGGCCCCGGAACCTGTGACAGTATAACCGATGCTTTGCTACAGGGAGTACGCGTTCTCGGCGCAAATGTCTCCAGCCTCAACAGTCACCGAAAGCTGATCGGCCTCGGCCGGTAGGGAAATCAACTCGACGTCCGTCGTCGACGCGGCATCGACGGCGACCTCCGTCGTCGCTTCGTCGGAGCCGACACGCCACGAAACCGTGGCCAACTGGTCGGAAGTCGTGTCGTTGACGAGAGCGAGCTGTGTCGTGCCACCGGCCACCGGCCGGCCGACGGTTATCGCCTGGAGTGGTTCGAACGAGGCGGCGATCGCGTCGAACGCTGGCTTGCGAGAGCGATCCGAGCCGAGAACGCCCATCCCGCCACGCTCGTCCGAATCGACGAGAGTGTCGGCGACGATCGTCCCACAGCCACGATAGCGAAGCGACTCCGCGACGGTTTTCAACACAGTTACCTGGTGGGCGTCGATCGCCGACCCCTCCAGCCCGCGTCGCGTCAGGATCGATTCGCCGGTGGAACCGCTCGCCCCACCAGTTCCGGCCCCGAATCCGGCGATCGCCGTCGCAGACGGTGGGTAGGTCTCCATCAGCCAGTCGACGTCCTCGGGATCGAGGTAGGCCCACCCCGGCCAGATCGTCGTCGCCTCACAGCCGGTCCCCGGTGGGCCGATCGTCGGGAGTACCGGAACGTCCGTCGGCAGGGACTCGACCACCGAGTCCGCGGCCGACCTGTCGACGGCCGTGCGCCAGGCACGATACCGAAATCGGAGCTTCGAGAGCAAGCCCGAACCGAGGGGGCGCTCCGGCGGGTCCGTCTCCGTCTCCTGGACCGACAGCGCAGCCAGACTCGGATGGTAACCGAGCCGCTCCACGAGGCGCGAGCCGGTTGTGACCGCCCGATCGACGTCCGGGGGAGACCGTTCGGGAAGCCCCTGCCAGACGAGCAGCCCCGCCTCGTCACAGGCATCGTAGACGGACTCCGGCGCCACGTGCGCTGGAAACCGGAGCATGGTCGCATTCGCGTCGAGTGCATCGTCCACGACGGCGGGATCAGTCACCCCAGGGCGGACCGTGAATCCACGAGCCGGCACCCGGCGCCCGTTCACCAGAAAGCCCGTCTCGTCACGCTCGACCGCCCGGAGGCCGACGGTTCGCTCGAGCGATCGGTCGCCAAGTTTCACTCGAAGCGTGTAGCGATGCTGGGCGCCAAGTTCGCGAGGCCACCACAGCGACGGATCTCGAACGTCGATCGACTTTTCGACCCGAACACGCTCGTCGGGGCTCGCCTGCACCGAAGTCCGCTCCATCGAACCGCCGCCGCGGAACCCGTTCGGCCGCAAGGTGAACGTGAGCACGTCGTCGAGAGACTCGGCCGTATCCACCTCGACGGTGACGTCGAGGCGAGCGCGACCGTCCGATACCGTCGGACGCACGCGCATCTCACGGAGGAACGTCGGCGGTCGGCGACTGACCGTCACGGACTCCCTGATTCCCGGAACCGCGGCCGCCGCAGGCGACGATTCGAAGGCGGACAGCGCAGCGGTCGTTCCGTTCGGTTCGCAGACGACGAGAAGTTCGTTCTCCGGGGCGGGATCGAACGTGACACGTGCCGGCTCGGCAGGTCCCACGTGATCGCCACGGTACCGATCGTTCACCCAGATATGCGCGTGGCCGTACACACCGGTGAGTTCGAGGATCGCTCGTTCCGAGTCGGACTGGCGCGGATCGGAAAATCGACGCCTATAGGCGATCGGAGCCGTTTCACCCGCGAAGGTCGACGGGCTACCCGGAACCGACACGGATTGCCACTCGGATACCGACGGCGGCTCCTCGCCGTTCATCGACTCGACGATGCCACCACTCCAGTTACCGGTCATTATCCCTGTGAGCGAACGCTGGCCTGAAAGCTGTTGCGACGGTCACCTGGGCCAGAACGGACATACTTCTGACACCCCTCGGTTCTCGATAGTCGCGGCATCGATCGGCGACGTGGATAACAACGTCTTTGCCGGACAGGAACATTCACACGGGCATGTTCTACGAACAGCGACTGTCGGTTCCCGACGGGCCGGAAGCACTCCGGAACGAGTACGATACCGATCTCGCAGCGGTCGTCGAAACGGCCGGCATCGAGCGGGCCGAGCGCGAGACGTCCGTCGATCGGGATCGCCTCGAGGCCCTGCTCGAAGGAGCCTCGCCGTCGCTCTCGCTCGCGGAGGCGAGCGAACTCCTCGCACTGGAAGGCGATCAGCCCGACGCCGAGACAATCAGGATCGAAGCCTGTGAACACCTGCTACTCGGCATGTCGACGGCCGTCCTCGACGTGGAGACCCTCGCCGCCGAACTCGAGCTGGAACTCGATCCGAAGGAGATCCAGCAGAAACTCGAACGCCGGTCGCCCACGACGTTCGACGAGTTCGTTCGCATCCAGCACGCGGTCGCCTCGCGTGCGCCGTAGCCTACGAGTGGGAGGTCCTCGAGTCGGGAACCGAGGTACGCAGAACGGAGCGAACGTGTACACTACTGGACAGTAAACCGAACAACGAGTCGGCAATTGTCGTCGACCGTGCATCCCTGTATACGCGCGAAACCGGGCCGTTGTGCCGACAACTCGCTAGATTGAAATGTGGCCGGCGGCTAGCGTTGCCAATGTCACTAGACGACGTGTCGGACGCCATACGGTCGTTCGAACACGACGGGACGACGTACAGAATGGCGGATCTCACCGCGCTGGAGGAAGCAGGACTGTGTGACCTCGAATCCCTGCCGGTGAGTATCCGCATAATGCTGGAATCGGTTCTCAGAAACGCAGACGGTGACGCGATCGACAGCTCCGACGTCGAGAACGCCGCCGCCTGGCAGCCCGACGTCCCGGACGTCGAGGTCCCCTTCACCGTCTCCAGAGTCGTCCTGCAGGACCTGACCGGAGTGCCTGCGGTCGTGGATCTGGCAGCACTCCGCTCGGCCGCGGATCGACAGGGCGTCGATCCCGGGGTCGTCGAACCGGAAGTGCCCTGCGACCTGGTCATCGATCACAGCGTCCAGGTCGACGCCTACGGCTCGCAGACCGCGCTGACGATCAACTCCCAGCATGAGTTCGAGCGCAACCAGGAGCGCTACCAGTTCCTCAAGTGGGGCCAGAAGGCGTTCGACAACTTCCGCGTCGTGCCCCCCGCCACCGGCATCGTCCATCAGGTCAACCTGGAGTACCTCGCCAAGGTGGTCTGGGATGGCAGGAACGTGGCCGGCAAGGAGGACGCCCTCTACCCCGACTCGCTGGTGGGCACCGACAGCCACACGACGATGATCAACGGCCTGGGGGTCGTCGGCTGGGGCGTCGGCGGCATCGAGGCCGAGGCCGTCATGCTCGGCCAGCCGATCTACATGCTCATCCCCGAGGTCGTCGGCTTCAAGCT
>SLIS01000053.1 GCA_007135505.1 Halovivax sp. | reverse complement strand
TTACTTAAAAACATCACACACGTTCGGAGAGTAAGCTTGCTCGGTGGGACCGACAGCCGCGTGACCGATCGACTCGCGAGGAAACGGCGTGGTGCGTAGAACCAATCTGCATCGGCTCGTGCCGAGGAGAAACCCTGGGTTGATTAGCCGGAACCGACGAGAGAGCGTATGAGCGAGATTCGAGGCGGCGCCGACGTCTTGATTCCGGGAGCCCGTGACGTCCGGGGGAGCGTCGACGGGCCCGCCGATCCCGCCACCCTGGTGGTCGCCTGTCCGCCCCATCCGGAAGAGGGCGGTTCCCGAACGGATACGCGACTGCGAGCCGTCGGGGAGGCCCTCGCAGCCCGCGGGATCGGCTGTCTGCGAATCGATTACGGTCCGTGGGACGAGGGCTACGGTGAGCGCGAGGACGTCCGAAACGCCGTTCGCTGGGCGGGCGATCGGGTAGACGCAGTCGGGCTGTTCGGCTTCAGCTTCGGCGGGTCAGAGGCGATACTCGCGGCCGCGTCGGTCGAGACGGAGGTGACCGCCCTCTCGGCACTCGCACCGACGGCGCGTCTGGACGTGGACCTCGACGTCCGCGACGCGCTCGAGGCGCTCGACGATGCGACCCGGCTGCAGATCCTCTACGGCACCCGGGACGAGGTCGCCGACTGGGAACCGGTCGTCGAGGTGGCCCGGCGCCGCGACGCCGAGATAGTCGAGTGGTCCGCCGACCACTTCTTCGTCGGCCAGGCCAGGAAGGTCGCCGAGGACGTCGCGGACTTCTTCGACGCGGTGTGACCGACCGTCGAGGCGGGATGACCGAGCGAGCGGCCACCCGGCCTCGGTCCGCTCAGTCGTCAGCCTCGTCCGCCGCCAACGTGAACGAGAACGTCGACCCCTCACCTGGTTCGGAGTCGACCCAGATGGTGCCACCGTGGCGCTCGACGATTCGCTTGCTCAGCGCCAGGCCGATACCGGTGCCCGGGTGTTCATCGGGACCGTGGAGGCGCTGGAACACCTCGAAGATGCGATCCGTCTCGTCGGGATCGATGCCGACTCCCTCGTCGCTGACCGAGACGATCCACTTCGGTCCTGCCCGTTCGCTCGTAATCCGGATCCGGGGCGGTTCGTCGCCGCCGTACTCGATCGCGTTAGACAGGAGGTTCTGGAACAGCTGGCGCAGCTGGCTCGCGTCACCCTCGACGCGGGGAAGGTCGTCGACGTCCACCGTGGCGTCGCGTTCGGCGATCGGAACCTCGAGGTCCTTCAGGACGTCCGCGACGACCGCCTCGAGTTCGACCGGTTCGAGCGGATTGCCGCGCGTCTCGACCCGCGAATACTCGAGCAGTCCGTCGATCATCTCGCGCATTCGCTGGGCACCGTCGACGGCGAACTCGATGAACTCTTCGCCGTCCTCGTCCAGTTCGGCAGCGTACCGTCGTTCGATCAGCTGGAGGTAACTCGTCACCATCCGTAGCGGTTCCTGGAGGTCGTGACTGGCCGCGTAGGCGAACTGCTCGAGTCGCTCGTTCGATTCCTGCAGCTGTTCGACGGTCGCCTCCAGCTTTTCCTGGTAGATTCGGCGTTCGGTGATGTCCGTCTGGGTGACGACGCCGCGGACGACGTCGCCCCGCTCGTTGCGGATCGGCATCCCGTGGATCATGATCGTTCGCGTTTCCCCGTCGGCGGCGTCGATTTCGTAGACGTCCGGCTCCAGGACCTCCTCGCCGTCGAGGACGCGGGCCATCGTCCACTCGTCGGATGCGACCGGATCACCCGACTCGGCCCACCGGCCGTCGTATCGCTCGTACTGGGCGACCGAATCGGCGTCGAAGACGTCACCACCCCACAGCTCCACCGCGGCCTCGTTCGCCTCGACGAGTTCGCCGTCCGCATCCGCGACGACGACGCCGACCGGAAGGATCTCGAAGAGCGTCTGCAGCTGTGCTTCGCTCCGTCTGAGCGCGGTTTCGGCACGCTTTCGCTCTGTGATGTCCGTCAGCGCACCGGGGAAGGTGATCGGTTGGCCGTCCTCGTCGGACTCGACGTGGCCGCGGGCGACGACCCACCGGAGTTCGTCGTCGGCGTTTCGGACGCGATACTCTTCCTCGTACTCCTCGCAGGACTCGATGGCCGCCTCGAGCGCAGCTTCGACGCGCTCCCGGTCGGCCTCGTGGATCGACTCGATGAACTGCGAAAGCGGGACGCCCTCTCGTGCGGCTTCGGGGTCGACACCGAACGTCTGCGCGAACGACGACCCGACGACCATCTCGTCCTCGGGGATTCGGTACTCCCAGGTGCCGATCGCGCCCGCCTCGGTCGCCGCCTCGAGTTGGGACTTGGCGGCTCGCAGGTATCGCTCTCGTTCCTTCTGCTCGGTGATGTCCTGGGAGAGTCCCAGGGCGGCGAATATGTCGCCGTCGGAGTCGCTGACGGGGACGAACTGAAACCGGTACACGCTGTCGCCGATCGTCCGCTCGAACGTCGTGGCCGTCCCCTCGAGCGCGTTCTCGTAGTGTGGACCGACGATGTCGAGCAACTCCGCTGGGAGCGCCTCGCGAACGGTGGCTCCTTCGATTTCCGCTCTCGTGACGTCGGCATCGACTTCGAGGTCTCCGGCGAACGTAACGTACCGAAGCTCCTCGTCGACGAGCGCGACCGCGCCGTTCGGGAAGTTTTCGAGGAGCGTTTGATAGAGGTGCTCGGTCTCCTCCAGTTCCCGTTCGCGCTGCTTGCGGTCGGTGACGTCCCTGAAGTAGACCGACAGTCCCGTCTCCGACGGGAACACGTGGGCCTCGAACCACGCGTCCATCGGTGGGTACTCCGCCTCGAACGAGCGTTCCTCGCCCGTCTCCATCGCCTCGTGGAGGTTCGCGTAAAATGGCGTGTCGACGGCCTCGGGGAACAGCTCCCACAGGGAGCGTCCGAGGAGCTCGTCCTCGGACAGGCCGGTGACCGCCATCATCCGCTCGTTGACGTGGGTCAACTGGAACGCCTCGTCGACCGCGTAGAAGGCGTCGGAGACGCGCCGCAGGACCTCGCCGAGTTCGGACTCGAGTTCCCGTTCGCGCTTTCGGAGCTCGCGTTCGGTCTCCTTGCGATCCGTGATGTCGTAGTAGAGTTCGAGTCGCCCGCCGGCGTACCGCCCGTGTTCGATCGGTCTGCTTCGGTGTTCGAGCCAGCGCTCCTCGCGATCCTCGCCGGCCGTCACGTGGCACTCGAACCGTTCGACGTAGGTGTTGTCGTCGTACGTCGCGAGGACCGTCTCGGCGAATTCGTCCGAATCGGTAAACCACCCCCGGATGGCCTCCTCGATCAGGCGTCGATTGTCCCGCCCGAGGGCAGCCGAGCGGTCGATGCCGAAGTACCGCTCCGTTGCCTCGTTGATCCAGGCGATCTCGAAGTCGTCGTCGAGGACGAAGACGGCGACTTCGGCCTCGTCCAGTACGTCGACGATCGCGTCGTACGACTGCTGAACCGACGCCAGCGCCTGCGCCCGGCGCCGTCGTTCGGAAACGTCCCTGACGATGCCGATCGACCCCACGAACTCGTCGTCCTCGAAGAGCAGACTCACACGAAGTTCGCAGTACACGGGCTCGCCATCGGACCCTTCGAGGGCGATCTCGTGGGTCGTGACCGCATCCCGACTGTCGTTCGCGGCGAGGCGTTCGACGATGTCGCGCCTGATCCCTTCAGCCGTCTCCTCGTCGAGCAGTACCGATACGTGTTCGCCCAGGAGTTCCTCGCGACTGTACCCGGTCGTCTCGACGATCACGTCGTTGACGGCCACGAAGTGTCCCTCCCGGTCGAGCTGGTAGATCCCGTCGTCGACCGCGTTGACCAGCGTCCGATAGCGCTGGAGGGCCTCGGACTCTTCGGCGTCGTCCCAGAAGGTCCCGCCGGCGGTCACTGACGGGTCGCTCATGCGGCCGGTAGTGGGGCGAACGGTGTTAAACTCGTCGCCAGACACTGCCGTCACTAATTCCGGGTG
Organism: Halovivax sp.; assembly: GCA_007135505.1. The sequence continues at coordinate 507 of SLIS01000053.1, read as the reverse complement.
GTTCCTGAACTGGCACCGATCGGAGTCAGAGTTCCGGCCGTCGTCGCCGACGCCGCGCCTCGAGGAGGGCCTGGATTCGCTTTCCCGGGCCGCCCTCGATCGGCCAGCCGCGCGTGCGCCAGGCGGGCGGCTCCGGGGTGAACTCCGAACAGGTCCCCGAACACTGTCGAGCCGTCTGCTGACAGTCCTTCGCCCGACAGTACGGCAGGATCTGGTCGGCGGTCCGGGTTTCGAAGTGCCTGCAGTCGGGACGCATGGTCTCGACGTACGAGCGAAAGCCGCGCTCGTAGGCGCGTTCGGCGATCTCGAGGCGGCGAGTACGCTTCTCATCGGGATCGACGTACTCGAAGCGAGCCGCAGACGCATCCCGCCCGCCGCCGTCCGGTCGTTCGAGAATGCGCGTCCCCGGCCGGTCGACCGGGAGCGTCCGCGGGTACCACGACACCTCGGCGTCGAGGGTCTCCGGGTCGAGTTCGACGATTCCGGCCTCGACGGGAACGTCCTCGA
>SLIS01000469.1 GCA_007135505.1 Halovivax sp. | reverse complement strand
TTGACCTCCTCGGCGACGCCCTCCGCCATCTGCATCGCGGCATACGGCGACGCCTCGTCGCGGTTCTGCTTGACCGCCGTCCCACCGCTGGACTTGGCGATCGTCTCCGCTCCCGTGAGATCGGTCACGGTCATGATAGTGTTGTTGAACGATGCGTGCACGTGGGCGATACCCCACTTGTCGTCGTCCTGACTCATAGTTTACTGACCCTCCGCTCGTTCCGGATGAAGTTCGTCCGCCAGCGGGCTCGTCTCGTCGAATGCAACGACGTCTTCCTCGTCAACGTCGACGACGTAGGACGGGACGCGGTGTCGCCGGTTACCGACGACGACGTGTCCGTGGGTGATGAACTGACGAGCCTGCGACGGCGTGTTGGCCAGTCCCTTGCGGTAGACGACGGTCTGCAGCCGGCGTTCGAGGACATCCTCGATCTCCAGCCCCAGCACGTCACCGAGCCCGTCCGGTTCGTCGAGAACGCCGACTCGCTTGAGGCGGCCGAGGAACTCTCGCGTTCGACGCTGGACGACGGGATCGTCCTGGGCCTGCGCGAGCAGGTCGCGAGCTTCGCGTCGGTAGGACCGAAGCTCGGACTGTGCCCGCCAGAGTTCCTCCTTGTTGGAGAGCCCGTACCGGTCGAGCAGCGAGTGCTCGGTGGCGATTCGCTCGCCCTGGTACGGATGGTTCGGCGTCTCGTAGTGCTTGGTGTCCGTTCCGAGCGCCATTACTCGTCAGCCTCCGCTTCTTCGGCCTGTTCTTCCCGAATCTCCTCGACGTTGACGCCGATGGTCCCCTCCGTACGACCGGTGGACTTCGTTCGCTGGCCACGAACCTTCTGTCCGCGCTTGTGGCGAGCGCCCTTGTAGGAGTCGATCATCTTCATTCGGTTGATGTCTTGCTGTCGAGTGAGTTCGAGATCGTTGCCGATCTCGTGGCTCTTCTCACCGGTGTAGTAGTCCTCCGGACGGTTCGTTAGCCAGTCCGGTAGCTCTTCGGCCAGCCCTTCGACGAGAGAGACGACCTCGTCGATCGTCTCCTCATCGAGCGCACCGAACGTCGCCGTTCGGTCGACGCCGGCCTCGTTCGCGACGAGTCGGGCAGTGCGTCGCCCGATCCCCTCGAGCTCGGTCAGCGACCGTTCGACGGACTTCGTCCCGTCGAGGTCGGCCTGACCGATTCGAACGAAGTACTGGATGTCTTCGTCTGCTTCGGTTTCTTGCGGTGTTTCCTCGCTCATGTGTCGTGTGGTTGTCTGTCTCGCTGCCGGAGCCACTGTGGTCCGACAGGGCGTTCAGTGTGGTACGGACGTCGTGGCGGGGATTCGAACCCCGGAGGCTTGACGCCACATGGTTAGCAACCATGCGCCTTGGGCCTGCTTGGCTACCACGACCCGGTATCTATCGTCGCCCGTCTGGACTCGGGAGCCGGTCCCCCTGCAGCGTAGCGTACCCGAATTTACACCCCGTCGGGTACATAAGGGCAACGAAACGTCGGTCCCTCAGCGGCGTTCGGTCGCTACGTTTCAGAAGTCTCGGTGGGTGTAACGGGTTCTCACAACACACGAAATCACCCTATCGGTCACGTCTCGCAGTACCAGTGGTTGCATCGAACCAGCGAAGCGATGTCTCGCAGTACCAGCAGTTGCTTCGAACCGGCGAATCGATAGTTCGTTCGCCCGCTCTGTTCGGGAACCCCCCTCCACCGCGGGAAGGGCAATCGGGATCAGAGTTCTCGATACTCGGTACCCCCGCCGGTGCGAACCGTGCTGACGCCGGTTCCGACGGCGATCGTTGCGAAGAGGATAGCACCGACGAGTGCCACGAGTGCCGCATTAGAACCACCACCGTCCGCAACAGCGTAGACGACGTATCCGAGTGCGACGGCGAGCGCGGCGACCGTCACGCTCGCGAAGATCCGAACGAGTTCGAGGCGCTTCGTACGCGACCCGCGACCGAGTTGCCTCCCGACGTCCCGGGCTGTTCCCCCCAGATCCCAGGCCAGCACGGCACCGATCGAGCCGAGCAGTGCCAGTTCGACGGAGCCACTCCGAACCGCGCCGTCCACGACCGCGACGAACAGTACGAGTGGCCCCAGATCGAATCCGAACCGCCACCCGCGTCGAACGGCCAACCCGTGCATCCCGAACCCGACGAGTGCGACGGTCGCCGACTGCGGTGCACTCAGCGCAGCCGTCAATACCACGAGCGCAGCCGAAAGTATCGCCACCGTTCCGGCCGTCGTCGCCGGACGCTCGTCGAGTGGGCTCATCGTCGATCACCCGTGTCCGACACCGATGGAACGGATGGTCCCGCCGCGTGAGACGACGTCCGTTCCGAGGGTGTATGCCGTTCCGAACCCGTTTCGTCACTCGATTCGGAGCGGTCACGACTGCTACCATCGGCTGACTCGCCAGCAGGCAGGCTCCGAGCGACCGACGTTTCCACGACCCCGGATGGGGCCTGTCCGATCGTCTCCTCGGTAGCCCAGTCCACGACGGGAATGCCGGCTCGCTGAAGGTCGAACCGGCGGATGAGTCGAGCGACGTTCGCCAGCCGGTGGCCGGTCGCCCTGGTCGTCGTCGCGTCCGGACTGATGACGGTGACCGGATACCCGTGCGCTTCGAGCCGTCGGGGAATTTCGACCCCGACGCCGTCGCTCAACGGCGTGAGAAAGAGGATCTGTGTGCCCCGGGCCAATCGACGCCTGATCCGGCGAAGCTGTGACAGCCAGTGGACGGTCCCGACGGGAATCGACGTCGAGAACTGTGGGTGGTCTGCCAGCGTTTTTCGGATCGTGCGGCCGTGGTTGCGTCCGGAACTCGGCCCGATCCAGCACTGCCGGTTCGCGCCGCCACCGTCGCTCGATCGAGTCGTCGGGCCAATCGCCGCGAGACCAACCAGGTTCCCCTCCGAGAGGAGCGTGGTCGCGAGTCGCGTACAGGCCGTCACGGCGCGATCGACGGCGTGGGGCGTGGCCCGATCGGGCCCAACGTAGGCCGCCCGACGTGCGTCGACCAGCAACAGGACACTCGCCGCTCGTTCCTGCTGGAACTCGAGCGTGGCCAACTCACCGGTTCTTGCCCGGCGGTTCCAGTCGATCCGACTCAGCGGATCGCCCCGCCTGTACTCGCGGACCGAGTGAAACGCCATCCCATCGCCGCTGTTCGTCGTCTCGATGGTCGACCCGAAGCTACCGGCGACGGGTCGCAGCGACACGTCCCGCGAGAGCGCACGACTGGCAGGGTTGCTGACGATCTCACCGGCTGTCGGCACGTAGAACGCCCGCTCTTCGGACTGAAACGGATCGCGAGTGATGACGAGCGCCGGATCGAACTGGTGGCGACCGCGGGCGGCTTCGACGGTGTACTCGAAGGTGGTCGATTCGTGTGGCCCGAGCACCGTTCCGAGACGGGCCGGTCCGTCGACGACGTGCAATCCCGCTGGAACGCCGTCGACGAACCGCAGGTCCGGCAGGAACGAGTTCGACTCGTTCTCGATCGAAACGCTCACCCGCACCGAATCGCCCGGTTCCGGTCGATCGGGCGATAGCGTTCGGGTCACCGACAGGTCCGGGGACGGGGCGCTGGTCGCGGTGGCCGCGCCGGCGAACGCCACGCCGACGGCCCCGATCAGCACGACGGCCGCTTCCTGGGCGTAGAGTCCGACGGCGGTCGAAAGTAGCGCCACGACGCCGATGCCGTTCCAGTAGCCGGTTCGGTGTCGTCGCGCCTCGACGACAGCGTCGATCGATCGGTCGGTGGTGCGCGGTTGCACGTCGGTCGACGCCGCGCCGGTCGTTTCGAAGTCCGGTGCCGTCGCGGACCGACCGGTGCTCTCGTAACTGACTCGAGCGACCTCGTCCGCCGTCCGATCGAGCGCAAAGGCGTAACTCGACTCGACCTCCACGAGACGGACGAGACGGTTGCGGAGGGAAGCGAGTGGAACGGACGAAGCCAGACCGAGGAGCCAGGCTCGCAGACCTGACTCGGGCTGCGGAACGGACAGGCGACGAGAGAGCAAGCCCGCAGCGTACGGATCCGACGTCCAGGTCCCGTCCGAGAGCTGTTGGGCGGCCTCGTCCCCGCTGAGGCCCCGAAATCGAGTCAGCACGGCGACAGTGAGACCGTACAGCCCCGACACGGTCCGCTCGCTCGGCCGAGCTGGCGAGCTCGCCCAGTCGTGAAACTCGCCGATCGCGTCCCGAAGGTCGTCGCCGGGTGCCGGTACCGAGCGAGCGAGCTCCGGCGTCGGTGGCCGGAGACGGACCTGCGTCCCCCGCCGCAGTACGACGGACCAGAGCGCGACCATCGCCGTGAGTGCCGCTACGAGCATGAGTACCGCGACGGAGAGTTCCGCGTGGACGACGTCGAGGATCGTCCCTACGGCGACGAGAAAACAGCCAGCTGCGACGATCGCAGCGAGCTGTCTGAATCGCGTCACTCCGATCCCCTCGTCCCCTCGTCGGGTCCGTAGATGGACTCGATCCG
>SLIS01000309.1 GCA_007135505.1 Halovivax sp. | reverse complement strand
GCCCACCTGTGGTGATCGCGAAATCTCGACGCGTGAGCGGGACGGACGGATCGGTTAGCCCGCGGGCGACGGATTCGGCCGCCTCGGCCATCCCGTCGTGATTGATCCGACCGACGACAAGCGGTACGGGCATCAGGAACCGGTAGGCCGCCCCGAGCGCGATCCAAAGTCCGAACGCGACGGTCCCGACGGCCACGAGTCCGAGCAACGTCGCGGCGAACCCCGGAACTGCGGCGATGAACGCCGCTGCCATCATCGATGCGATCGCGATCTCTACGACGAGTAGGCCGACGATGCCAACGACGGCGACGACGCTGGCGACGAGCATCCGAAGCCACAGCCCGAGGGTGAGTCGATCGAGTTGCATCAAGCACCTCGTGGACACCGGTGAAATCCGCTCGTAGCGACGTACCGTATGCTACTCATTGAGAACCATACCAGTGCGGATTCTCGACTCCGGCGGCCCGTTCGCGATCCCCGTGTTGACCAGCGGAGCCGAGGGTCACGTGTCTCAGGGACGCTCGAGGCTGATTCGCTCGATCGTTCCCGCGAGCACGTCGACGCCGTGGCGGAGGCTCTCCTCGTCGACGTCGAACGTCGCGGTGTGGTTGCCACCGGGGTGGTCCGTGCCGACGCCGACGTAGCAGGCGAGGCCGCCGTTTTGCTGGACCTCACGCATCAGGAACGTCGCGTCCTCGCTCCCGCCGAGGACGTCGCGCTCGAGCACCGACTCGATCCCAGCGGTCTCGCCCGCGACGTCCGCGACGATCGAGACGAGTTCCTCGTCGCTCTCGGCGCTCGGGGCCTCGGCACCCGTCTCCACCTCGAGCTCACAGTCGTGCATCTCGGCGGCCGACTCGAGCACCCGGCGCGCCTTCTCGTCCATGTACTTCATGAGTTCGGTCGTCTCGCCGCGAACCTCGGCGACGAGGCGGGCCTCCTCGGCGACGATGTTCGCCGCACTGCCCCCCTCGACGATCCCGGCGTTGACCCGGGTGACGCCGTCTGCGTGTCTCGGGATGGCGTAGAGGTTGCCCACCGCCGTCGCGAGCGCCTGGATCGCGTTTCGTCCCTCCTCGGGCCTGGCACCCGCGTGGGCGGGCTCACCGGAGAAGGTCGCCTCGAGGTGGCTCACCGCGAGAAAGCCGTCGATTCCCGCGACGACCTCGCCTGTCGGGTGGTCGAGGCCGACGTGGGCCGCGAGCAGGTAGTCGACGTCGGCGAGGTGCTCGCTCTTTGCCATCGACTTTCCGCCGCCGACGACCTCCTCGGCGGGCTGGAAGAAGACCGTCAGCGTACCCGAGAAGTCACTCTCACGCACTGCGTCGAGCACGCCGATTCCAATCGTCGCGTGGGCGTCGTGTCCGCAGGCATGCATCGCCCCTTCGTGTTCTGAACGAAAGCCCTCGGCTGCGGGGACGTGGTCGGGATCGGTCGACTCCTCGCGGGGCAGGGCGTCGATGTCGACCCGGAGGCCGACCGTCGGCCCGTCACCCCGTTCGAGGACCGCGACGGCACCCGTGTAGCCGCCCTCGAGGTTCTCGAGGACGGCCTCGTCGGCGCCTGCGGCCCGGGCGCGTTCGTACCACGCCTCGAGTTCGGGCTCGTCGGGAACGCCCATCCGGTGCTCGCCGGCGATCGCGTCCCGGCCGACGTGGACGTCGACGTCGGCGTCGAGTGACTCGAGTTCCGCGACGATCCGTGCGGTGGTGTAAAACTCCCGCCAGGCGGGTTCGGGCGTGCGATGGAGGTCCCGTCGGAGCGAGACGAGTGCATCGTCGTGCATGGCCGAGGGTCGGCGGGTGGGCTCAAAGGCGTGGCGAAAGGGGAACGCGACGCCGCGATCAGTCGGACGGCCGGTCGGCCTGTGACCGGGCGACCGGCGCGTCAGTGTCCTCGAGCGCCCAGCGGACGACCCGGGCTTCCACGAGGTCGCGTTCCGATGGCGGGTAGTCGGTCTCGCCGGCCAGCACGGCCTCGCTCTCTGACCACAGCCGTTGCTCGAGTGGTCGATGATCCGGCTCGTCGACGGTCCGACTCGTGAACGCCTCGAAATCTTCTCGGAGGTCGAACGACGCCCGGGCGACGTTACACCGCGAGAGTGGGCTCATCCCGACCTCGAGCACCAGCTCCGTGACGGTCTTCCAGTCGTTCGCACAGAAGTGAATAGAGACCTCTCCGACGACGTCCTGCCAGGCGATCACCTCGCCGTGTTTCAGGAGCTGGATCGCCCGGGGCGGCAAGTCGAGACGAACCTCGGTGTCGGGCGAGCCACAGAGACAGCACGGTTTCTCCGTCTTGCCGGTGTACATAGTCGGCGGTTAGGCGGCACCAGTGAAAAACGGGGCGCCAGCCTGCGTAGGCCGGCTCGATCAGGCTCGAGGGCGTGCCGTCGATGGGACCCGGCGCTCGGGAGTCGAGTCACTGCATGTGGATCTGTTCGATCTCGGCTTCGACGTGTACCGAAGATGGGAACGCCCGCGAGGCGACGTCGCGCGCGAAGTCGTCGTAGCCGTGGATCTCGAGTTCACGGGTGAACACCGTATACTCCCAGGCGGGGAAGGTTCGGTCGTCGTCGGCGTGGAGGCGGCGGTGCTGTGGGACACGATGGTGATCCGGCGGGTGAGAGTGCGGTCCTTTGAGCGCGGCGCCTTTCTTCTCGGCGGCCGCTTTGATGTCGTCGACGATGCCGTCGAGGGCGGCTCGATCGCCGCTCTGGAGCGTGAGGCGGGTGACGAAGGTCATAGCTGTACACTCGTCCACGCTCGTCGCGTAAAAACCTGCTGCGATCCGTCCGCGACGGGCGGACGGTCCGATATTCTCTTAACGGCTCACACGTTACGTGTAGTAATGGCAGTCGAAGCTACGAGCGCAGGCGCGATCCTCTTCCGCGACACGCGGGGCCGGCGCGAGTATCTTCTACTCAAGAGCCGCCCGGGCGACTGGGAGTTTCCGAAGGGCGGTGTCGAAGGAGACGAAGAACTACAGCAGACGGCTATCCGCGAAATAAAGGAAGAGGCAGGAATAGACCAGTTCAGACTACTCGACGGCTTTCGCAAAGACTACAGCTACGTCTTCGAGGCGAACGGCACGACGATCCACAAGACCGTTCACCTCTTCATCGCGAAATCCTACGAGGCGAGCGCTGAACTCTCGAGTGAACACCGCGACCTGCAGTGGCGCGACTACGAACAGGCAGTGAACACCGTGACCCAGGACGGTCCCCGCGAGATTCTCGAGGACGCCCACGAGTACCTCGACGAACTCGAGGAAGACGGCGAGATCTGAGTCGGCCGACCGACGAACGTGACCGGTCGGGTTTCCCACCGGTCGTGCAAAAATCCCGTTAGCGCTGGCTGACGACGACCGTGTCCGCGACCAGGTCACCGACGCGCTGTTTCCGGTCGGTGATCAGGATCAGCGCGAGCCCGATAATGTACGCGAACGGCAGGTTGTCGACGATCAGCAGCAGGTTCCGGATGATCGACGCACCCATCGTACACTGCGAGCCGTCGGACTTGACCACGACGAGCCCCATGACGTGCTTGCCGGGCGTGTAGCCGTAGATCCCCTCGAGCAAGAAGACGTATACGAGTGAGCCGACGCCAACGACCATCATGGCCAACAGCCCGATGATGTCTCCGAGGAAAAACGAGGGAAGGAGAATCGCAAACGAGAGGACGCCTAGAATGATCGAATCGACGATAAACGCGAGCAATCGCTTTCCGACGACGGTTCCTTCAGACCCCATCTGTGGGGCTGGATGTTTATCCATGCTGCCCGAGTTATCAGTCCTATTTTATAAAACCTTTTGATGAGGTCCCAACAGGTTCCGGGGTACTCGGCGTCGGTCGGAAGCGTTACTCGTCCCGGCCGACGCTGATGACCCGGAGCAACGAGTAGACGGGGACGCCCTCGAGTTCGTCGACGCCCTGTTTGTCGGCGAGAACGATGCAGGCCAACGGCTCGCCACCCTCGGCGCGGATCGCCTCGATGGCCTCTCGCATGGTCGTGCCGCTGGTGATGGTGTCGTCGACGACGTAACACTCGCGGTCGCGGATGTCGGCGAAGTTCCGCGAGAAGGTGCCGTGGAGTTCCTCGATGTCGCCTTCCTCCCACTGGTGTTTCGAGGGGATGTACGTCGCGAGGTCGGCCTCGAGTTCGCGGGCGACGAGGGTGGCGATCGGGCCGCCGGCCTTCTCGATGCCCACCGTGAGGTCGACGTCCTCGCCGTGTTTCGTCAGCATGTCGGCCATCGCCTCGGCGATCGCCCCCATGCGCTTGCTGTCCCGACCGATTGCAGACCAGTCGACGTGAATGTCCTGTGGCCCACCAGCGTCGGTCTGGCGATCCCGCCTCGGCGTCGCCGCATCGCTCCGCTCGACGAGCCAGCTCGCCGTCTCCCGGGAGACGTTCAGCTCGTCGGCGATCTCGCCCTTCGAGAGGCCCTGGTCGGCGAGCTCGGCCGCGCTCTCGATCAGGTCGTCGACGTTTTTCATAT
>SLIS01000216.1 GCA_007135505.1 Halovivax sp. | reverse complement strand
TTGGGTGGTGGCCGCGTATGAGTCAACTGCACCGCCGCTCCCAGCCCGCGGACGACGCGATCGGCCTGTCGAACGTCAGCCACGGCTTCGACGGGACCGACGTCCTCTCCGACGTGAGCCTCGCCGTCGAGCGGGGCGAGACGCTCGCGGTCATCGGTCCGTCCGGGACGGGCAAGACCACGCTGTTGCGGCTGCTCTCGCTGTTTTACGAACCGGATTCGGGCACCGTGACGGCAGACGGGCGAGACGTCTGGACGCTCTCCGAGCGCGATCGGCTGGCATCCCGTCGACGAATGGGGATGGTCTTCCAGGAGGCGAACCTGTTCGAGGCGAGCGTGCGCCGGAACGTGGCGTACGGCCGCCACATCCGTCGGGACTGGCACGACCGCCTCGGTCACTGGCTGGCCAGGCTGGATGGGAGGCAGACGGACGAACACGTCGCCGAGGCGCTTCGGATCGTCGGACTCGCCGACGCGGCGACCCGGCGAGCCGACTCGCTGTCGGGTGGCGAAGCGCAGCGCGTGGCGTTCGCCCGCGCCCTGGCGTACGATCCGGACTACCTGTTACTCGACGAACCGACGTCCGATCTCGACCCGCGGAACACGGCGGTCATCGAGGACGCCATCGACACGGCCCGGGCCCGCGGCCTCGGCGTCGCCGTCGCCACCCACGACATGAATCAGGCCGAACGCGTCGCCGATCGAGTGGCCGTGGTGCTCGAGGGTCAGGTCATCGAGGTCGGCCCGACCGACCGGGTCTTCGGCGACCCGGACGACCCGCGCGCCCGCAAGTTCATCGACGGCGAACTCGTCTACTGATGCCGGCCCGGGAGACGGACGTATTAATGGGTACCGCGAATAGCACCCATTCGATGGACGAACCGACCGGACGGGGCCGAGCCACCCTCGTGCGCGACGGCATCGAGTTCGACGACCGGGATGCGGCGTTACTGCGGGAGATCGACGAGACGCGATCGGTCGCGACGGCGTCGACGAACCTCGGTCGATCGCGTGCTCGCGCGTTGGCCCGAATCGCGGACCTCGAAGACGGGTTCGGGGCGCTGGTCGACCGACGGCGCGGGGGCAGCGGCGGCGGCGGGAGTCGGTTGACCGAAAACGCGACCGATCTGCTGAACCGATACAGCCGGCTCCAGGTCGCACTCGCCGCCACCGCCCAGGTGCCGGAGACGGTCCTCGAGGGGACCGTGACGGAGGTGTTCGGCGAACTGGCGACCGTCGAGACCGACGTAGGAGTGATACGGGGGCTCCACGACGGCGTGGCCGTCGACGATAGCGTGCAACTGCGAATCGATGCGGACGCGATCACCGTGCTCGACCGAGCGGACAGTCCGAGCCCGGATTCGACGAGTGCGAGAAACCGCCTGTCCGGCACCGTCACCGCGATCGACGCCGGCGAAACCGTGCTCACGGTCTGCATCGACGTGGCGGGGACGACCGTGCGCGCGCTGCTCACGAAGGAGAGTGCCGATCGACTGGCCCTGGACGACGCGCCCGCGGTCGACATCACGTGGAAGGCAACCGCGACGCGTCTCACGCGAATCGGGTGAGTAGCGCCCGGACGGGCAGCCGTCTAGCGCTTGGCTGTCGGCCGTCAGCGTTCGACTCGGGCCGGCAGCCGTCCGCGTTCGAGAACACCCCGCCAACCGATAGAAACCGGACGCCCCTACAGAAATCGGACGCCCTTACCGGTCGTCATCGACGCACAGCGAGTCGAGGATGAAGTCGTCGATGGCCCGCCGCGCCTCCGCGGGCGCGTCCTCGTGACCGAGCGCGATGCGACGGCCGCGCGAGGCGTGGATGACGTCCGTCACGAGTTGGCCCATACGTTCGGCGTCGACCTCGCGGAAGACGCCCGTTTCGATCCCCTCCTCGACGACCGTCACGATGCTCCCCCGAATCCGGTCGTAGTGTTCGTTGAAAATTTCCCGGTGTCGCTCGTCGTTCTGGGCGTACGTGTACAGTTCGTGGTACACTTTCATCCGGTCCCAGTGGGTGAACTCCTCGAACTCCGGACCGAACAGACACTGGTCGATGCGGGCGTCGAGTTCCGTTCGCGGGTCCGCATCGGCCTCCACCTCGACGCTTCCCTCGTACTGTTCGATGACGTATTCCAGGAAGGACGCCATCAGATCGTACTTGCCGTCGAAGTGGTAGTGGATCACCTGCCGGGTCAGGTCCATCTCCTCGCCGATGTGGCGCATGCGGAGGTCCTTGTAGCCGCGCTTGCGGAGGGCACGGAAGGTGGCCTCCATGATCACCTCTTCGGTGTCTTTGGCGGAGACTTTCCCGTCGGGGTCGCTCATACGACTGAATAATCAGAGAGCCATTTAACTCGATTGCTCCACCACTCGAGCCGGTTTACTGTGCGGTAAATTTTTAACCTCTTGGAAAATCCATCCACTCGGGTATGTCACAGACACTCATTCGAAACGGGACCGTCGTCTCCCTCGATCCGGACATCGGGGAGGTAACCGACGGCGACGTCCTGATCGAGGACGGGGAGATCGTCGACGTCGGTCGGGGCCTCACGGGGGCGAACGCGGACGTCATCGACGCCAGCGACCACATCGTGCTGCCGGGGTTCGTCGACTCACACATCCACCTCGCACAGACCCAGGTACGGGGTATCGCCGGGGACTGGTCGCTCATGGGCGAGTACTTCGATCACATGCTCGGCAACATTACCGGTCTCTACGGGCCAGAAGACATGTATCTCGGCGGTCTCTTCGGCGCGCTGGAGAAGCTCCACACGGGGACGACCACGGCCCTGGACTGGTCGTACCCCAACTCGCTCGAACACGGCGAACGAGCCGTCGACGCGCTCACGGATGCCGGACTGCGCGCGGTGTACACCTTCGGCCCGCCGGGAGACGACGCGGCGACGTGGTGGTTCGAGAGCGACGTCGGCCTCCCCGAGGACCAGATCCGCGAGCTCTACGGCGAGAAGATCCGGGACGACGACCGGCTCAGCCTCGCACTCGGGCTCCGGGGACCGGATTTCTGTACCGACGAGACCGCCTGCCGCGATCTGGAACTGGCGCGAGAGCTGGGGGCACTCGCGACTGTTCACATGGGGGCCGCGCTGTGGCCGTCGTCGGTCTACGGTGAGGACTACCAGGGCTTTGGCTGCATTCAGGACATGCTCGGGCCGGACGTCAATATCGCCCACGCGAACCACTTCGACCAGGAGGACATCGACCACGCCGTCGAGCAGGGCGCCTCCTTCTCGTCGACGCCGGAAGTCGAGATGCAGATGGGCCACGGCATCCCCGTGACCGGAAAGGTGCTCGAAGCCGGCGGTCGGCCGGCCTGGGGCGTCGACGTCTGCTCGAACATTAGCGGCGACATGGCCAGCCAGATGCGGGTCGGCATGCAGGTCCAGCGGATGTTCGACAACCAGGAGATCCTGGAGGGCGACGAGGAGGTCACCGAGGTGAGCCTCACCTGCCGTGACACCCTCGAGATGGCCACCATCGAGGGCGCGAAGGCCCTCGGCATGGAGGACGAGATCGGGACGCTCACGCCCGGCAAGCGCGCCGACATCATCATGCTGCGAGAGAACGACTTCCTGACCGCCCCGTCGCACGACCCGATCCAGACGGTCGTTTTCCAGGCCGACGCCTCCCACATCGACACGGTGCTGGTCGACGGCGAGGTCGTCAAACGGGACGGCAAGCTACGCAACCCGCTGGTGACGGACGAGTTCGACCGGTTCGTCGAGTCCGGGCGCCGGTTGATCGACGAGGCCGGACTGTAGCTGCAAGTCTCCGGTTCACAGTCGATCCCGAGACACGACAGCTAGCGATGGGGGCCGACGCGCGGGCGACACTCGGACGAGACGCAAGCGGGACTCGAACGAAACGTGTGACGAAGTCGAACGGAACGAAAGCGAAACTCGAACGACGCGCGAGCCAACGACGACCGAGACGCTGGAAAAACTCGAACGGTGCGTGCGACGAAACCGTCGGACGACGGCCACCGAACGACCGACACCACGGACAACGAGACCTGGACAATGAGACTCGGACAATACACGACGAACGCGAACGAACACGAACGCTGGTGCGGGATAAAACGCGACGACGGTACCGTCGTCAATCTCACCGAGGCCGGTTCCGAGACCGGGATCGACGTCCCACGAGATAGCACCGAACTGCTGGCCGAATGGGAGTGGCGCCGCAAGGCGGAACTGGTCGTCGAGTACGCCGACGAAACGGGAACCGGCGTCCACGACGCAGACGACGTCGAGCGACTCGCGCCGATTTCGAATCCACAGAAGGTGGTCTGCGTCGGCCTCAACTATCGAGACCACGCCGAGGAGGGGGACAATCCGATCCCCGACGAACCCGTCCTCTTTTCGAAGTTCCCGACGGCGGTGACCGGGCCGGAGACCGACGTCACCTGGGATCCGACCTACACCGAGAAAGTCGACTACGAGGCAGAACTCGTGGTCGTGATCGGTCGCGAGGCCCGTCGCGTCGACGAAGACGAG